>JBAYBU010000183.1:0-3793 GCA_041669105.1 Bacteroidales bacterium
AGTTCGCCAAATGTTTTGAGTCGGTTACAAGCCCAAGAGATAGAGTTGCTGTTTAACTACCTGCCCCACATTCTTAAAACTGTTTTTTGTTTGTATGAGATAGAGGGGTATTCGCATAAGGAGATTGCAAAGAGACTTAAAATAGCTAAAAGCTCGTCTCGAGTCTATTTAACTAGAGCAAAAAAACTCTTAAGAGAGCTTTACGTACAGAATAATAACATAATTGCCCCATAATGAACCAAAGAGTAAATGAGTAAAGAGAAAGATATAGACAAATTAATAGCAGATAAGCTTAGAGAAAAAGTAAACTCTATTCCCACTCAGGAGTATGTTGCTGGGGCTTGGGAGAGTTTTAAAAATGTAAACTCGGCTTATACTAAAAAGCAACGCCGCACTCGTAATATTCGTATTTATAGTTATTCTGCCATTGGTGCAGCAGCATTGCTGCTTGTAGGTCTATTCCTTTTTAATAATTATTCTCAAGATTTTGAGTTGTCTAAATTTTCTTTTGACAAATCTACTTTAAGCCACTCTATCTCTGTTATAGAAAAGCCTGTTGTTGCAGTTGATGGAGCCGTTTTGACCATTGAGGCGCCTATTTTAGCTACAGATAAACCCCTCAAAAACATTATTGACCGTTCACTTTTGGCTGGGCAGAGAGAGGCACTGGTGCTTAAGGAGAAAGAGGCCTCGGCACTTAAAGAGAAGGAAGTAGCTGTTTTGACGAAAAGAGAGGCCGAGGCAGTTAATGAGGCGTTGGTGCTTAAGGAGAAAGAGGCCTCGGCACTTAAAGAGAAGGAAGTAGCTGTTTTGGCGAAAAGAGAGGCCGAGGCAGTTAATGAGGCTGCGGCGGTTAATAAGGCCGAGACGGTTAGAGAGGCGTTGGTGCTTAAGGAGAAAGAGGCCTCGGCACTTAAAGAGAAGGAGAGGATTTTTGAAAATGGTCTTGTGGTGGCAAATAAAAAATTGCTCCGTTTTGGAGTGAATGTTTCGCCAGGTTTTAACTCTACTTCGTCAAGTTCTGGGAGTACTTTCAACTATTCTGGAGGGGTCTCATTAGATATCGCAATTGCAAAGAATTTGCAGATTTCTACAGGGTTGCAAATTGAGCATCAAAATGTAGATGGCGAGGCTCGTAAGGGGGTTCTTGAGATGGTGCCTGGTCATATAGATGCTGTGCTTACAAATTTAGATATCCCTATAAATATAACCTGGCATTTTTTCACAGATAAATCTAAAAGCTACTATGTTTCGGGCGGTTTATCTTCGTTGGCATATCTTAACGAAAAATATACAACCACATCTTATAGCCATCAAATAAAGGCAAATACTGTGGCTTCTTCTGGAAATGAACGGCTAACTACTTACAAAATAGAAAATGTAGAGAGTGTTAAAACAACTACTGCTTCTCCCTCTAATTCTATGGATCTAGCAGGCCGAGTAAATTTAATTTTTGGGTATGAGCAGAGGCTCTCTTCAAAATTGAATCTCCATATTGAGCCATTCATTAAGATTCCACTCTCGGGGTTGGCGTCGGAGAACATGAGGTTTACCACAGGTGGCGTAACATTTAAGATTTCGTTTTAAGAGGCTCATTTAAAACTTTTTACTTTTTAGCAGTTTTTTTATCGAATTTTAGTTACACTGTTGTAACTATTTGATTATATTTGTTTTTAGCCAAAAGTTTTTTGCTGTTCTTTGCAAATTTTTAATAGTGTTAAGATATGAATATAAAAAGGAGTGGGAGATTTGCTCTTCTCTCACAAATGCTCTTATTAGCTTTGATTTTCTCTCTCGCTTCTTGTGCGACTCTCTCTAAAGAGCAGATTAAATCGGTTGAAAAATTTGGCACTGCTTGTGATAGTTTTAATAGGTATCCCTCTCTTTTATTTGCCGAGGTTGCCCAGGTTAGGTTGGAGAGAGGCCTTTTTTATGTTGCTTCTCTAGAGGATCCAGAGAACAAGGTTACTGAGCTTAACTCCATTTACAAGGCGTTTGATATGGAGATGAAACTTGCTTCTAAATGTGACCTCTCCCTTAAAATTCTTAAATCTTACTCTAATGCTCTTAAGGTGCTTACTGGTGATGGGCGCTGGAAATCCCGTGGGGTTGAGTTTCGTTCTCTTGGGCGAGCTATAGATTCTTTAGTGATTGCAACAAATAAATTAGAGCTTTTTCAAGAGGAGTTACCTGTAGGGATTGCCAAAAGCGCTGCCAAAATAGTTGCCTATGGAGCAGAAACCCTTCTTAAACGTAAACAGCAACGACTAACTCGTGCTTTTGTTAGCGAGGCAGATACTCTGGTGCAAGCTCTTATTAGTGGTTTAGTACAAACTCTGCGTAACCCCCAAGTTGCTTCGCTTATAGAGAATGAAAAAAAGGGATTGGCTTTAAACTATAAAAGTTTTTTAATGAGTAATGTTGTTACAACTACTTATACAGCAGCTGTTGATACAACTTTACATGGAGTGTGTAGTACCTCTTTGCCATTAATTGACAATGTGATTGTAGCGGTGCCCTTCAATTCAATGGAGTATGACCGTAAATATTTGCAATTAAAGGAGCGCTGCGATAAACTCACATACTCCCGTGGCTACATAATCTCGGCATCTAACCGTTTAGCTAAAACTCATAAAGAACTCTCCCAAAGTCTTTACAATAAAAAAAAGGTAGGAGAAATTTTTGAGCAGCTTTCATATTTAGTTAGCGATTTAGAAATGTTGCAAAAGCAATTTAGCTTGGTAATTACAGCCGAATAAAATTCTGTTTGATGATTGTAACTAGATGCAATTTTATTTAACAATTGCCACTAAATAACATTTTGTTTAGTGATTGCTACCAAATAATAATTGTTTGACATTCACTTATTAAAATATTTAATTTTTAAACTTATGAGCAAAATAGAAGATTCATATTCTCGTGAATTATTGGAGATACGTAAGGCATTAGAAATTGCAGAAGAGAAGCGCTTTGCTTCTGGATTAACTGCTTTAGAAAAAAAAGAGCTCGAGCAAGCTTCAATTGTTTTAAGAACACGAGAAAGAGAGATAATATCCAAAATTGGAAAAGAGATTGCCGATTCAATTAAAAACTCCGGTGTTAAGCTAGAGACCTTGGCCAAAAATATACGCGTACATACCAAAAAAATGGGGCACACCACTCATTCACTAGAAAAAGTCAAAAAAGCCCTCCTCACAATAGCCAAACTCTCTCAGAGTTATCTCGAAAACATTGATTAGTAACGATTTAGTAAAATAAGTTTATCTACTAGGTAGTTCAAGAATATCTTTTTGATCAAGTGGTTTGTAGGGGCCTTCTTTAACTTCTAAGATTATAGTGCCGCTTTCTAATACTTCTAGTGAATGCCATTGACCTGCGGGTATATTTAACCCATAGTTTTCTCTACCGTTTATTTTTTTATCTGTATTTAGTGACTGCTCTTTAGTGGTAACTGCGCTAAGAATCAATGATTCTTCTATTTGCCCCTTTTCATTATGAAGAAACACTTTAATTTTCCCTCGTAATAACAGATAAGTTTCGCAGGTGTGTAAGTGCCTGTGAATTGGAATTTTAGTACCAGGTTCTAAAGCATTTAGTAGTTGCTGAACATTATCTTCTAATGAGTTATGCAGGTTGTGATTCATGCGTAAGCGTTGGCTCTCTTTAGCTTTCTCGGTAATGGTGTCTAGTAGTTGGCTGTTAATTAACTTTCTCATAGGTTTTTGAAGTTTTAGATAGTCATAAAGTTAGGAAAAACAAAACTCTCTCAAAGCTTTTAAAAGCTTTGAGAGAG
>JBAYBU010000184.1:0-3778 GCA_041669105.1 Bacteroidales bacterium
AAAGGTAGAGCATCTGGTATTATAACAGGTCTTGGCGCTTCATTAACAGATACCTTCTTTGCATCATTAGCCATTCTTAGCTTGGCAATTATTAGAGACTTCGTAAATACTAATAGGAGTTTAGTTCTAATAATAGGCGGTTTTGTTATTATAGTAATTGGGGTGAAAATATTTATAACTAACCCTGTAAAGCAGATTCGACAAAACAAAGGAGGTAAAAAACTCTTTGAAGATTTTCTCTCGGCCCTAATAATGACAGTCACAAACCCAGGAGCAATATTCCTTATCCTTGGACTCTTTGCATTTACAGGTTTAGAAGTAGATGGATCTTCTTCATGGAAAGTCATTATAAGTGCACTTGTAGGTGTATTTATAGGTGCAATGACTTGGTGGATTATTTTAAGTACTTCAATAAATATTTTTAGAACAAAATTTAGACTTCGTCAACTTCTTTTAATAAATCGTATTGCCGGTGTAATAATTGTAGCATTAGGATTATTCTCCCTATTAGATGGGCTTTGGCAAATTATCTCGGCATATTTTCAATAATAGCACGGTTTTTGCAATTATTTATTTGTACTTTCGCACAAACTTTTGGGGATGTTTTGGTTTTGACAGCATTCATAATCGGAAGGTAAGCACGTCGAGCGTTGTATCACTGGCTCGTAAATCCCAGAGTACAAGCCATAACAGGCAATAACAACTATGCGCTCGCAGCGTAATTAAGCCCAGCTTAATCGCTTAATCGCCCCCGGCTAGGCCGGCCGCGACGAGTACCTCGCCAGACTTTTAGCCCTCTATGTCTCGGCTCATGGGGTATCATAACAAGAGTGGATGCAGAGGCCTACTCCTTTAAAGCCTCTTAAGAATTAAAGGATAAGCCTTGAATGGCCTGCCTTTTGGCAGTTCAAGGTCAAAAATTGAAGAGAGGATAAACGTGTAGAAAACTTTTGGATGGTTTGTTTGGACGGCGGTTCGAATCCGCCCATCTCCACTAAAATCCTATAACTCACTAAACATCAGTATTTTTTGAGTTATAGGTCCCAAAAACGGGACAGTTCTGGGACATTGATTAGAAATCTGTTATAAAATATTTCTAACATAGCCCAGAATCGTAAGGGACATTGGCTTTTGGTCAATTATATCCAAATGGGCCAGTGAATTTTGGCCGACTTAATTTAATTTACTTGTTATCAACATTATAGCTTTCTTAAATAGCCGTTTTTTTGCTTATTTACAAAAGCTATTTAGCTAATTTACAGTGTCTTAACAAAAATCAGTCTAATGTATGGAGGCTTCGCCAGTTTATTACCACTCTGCGGTATGGCTTTCTAATATTGGGCAGAATATGCTTTGTAAAATTATTTGAATTTACTGCCAATAGTACTTCTTCACAGTGATTACCTGTTAGTTACAAGGTGAGAAACTTTAATCACAAGGCGGTGATTCGGCATAATCTGTTCATAATAAGATAATTCACTTTACGAATAGCCTAAAAAAAGGCTATTAGAAAACTTGAGAAACTGATAATCAACAGCTCCAACTCAATCATCTCCGCGATAATTTTGTGCTGCGTTAAGTGGAAAACTTTAGTAAGAGGTATAACCTATTTTCTTTCTGGATAGACAACTCTACCGTGATATGCCTGTGATAGCTTTAATTTAAACACCTCTTTTATTAAGTTTATCTCTTTAATTGAGATATATGACTCTACAAGCTGATTTTCTGAAATTCGCTCCTCTACCATTTTTTCTACCAATGCCGAGATAGATTCAGAAGAGTAATCTTTAAGGCTTCTAGAAGCAGCTTCTACAGCGTCTGCCATCATGACAATAACCTGCTCTTTAGAGACAGGTAAGTTGCCATTATAAGTGAACTTATCTATATTGGCAGGATCTCCTCCACTATTTATATATTGATTATAAAAATAGAGTGCTTGAGTCTTACCATGATGAGTGAGTATAAAGTCTATCACTATTTGGGGCAGTCTCATTTTCCTTGCAATTAAGACTCCCTCATCTACATGTTGAATAATAATTGAGGCACTCTCTTCTGGAGAGAGATCTTTATGTAAATTAACTTCGCCTGCAGGCAAGTTCTCAATAAAAAATGATGGATTAGATATTTTTCCAATATCATGATAAAGCGCTCCCACTCTTGTAAGAAGAACATTAGCTCCTATTATACGAGCAGCGCTCTCTGATAGATTAGCCACCTGTAACGAATGGTGGAACGTACCAGGAGCCTTCTCTGCCAATGAAGTTAATAGCAAAGAGGTAGCATCTGAAAGATCTCTTAGTCTAGAGTTTGAAACAAGTCCAAAAAATTTCTCGAAAAGAAATAAAAATGGATAAGCAGCAACTACAAGCAAAGAGTTCCATGCAAAAAAGAGAAAATAAGAACCTTCTAATGAGAGAAGAGTGCCCTCTTCTAATAACCTAAACGAAAGAAAAGTTATTGATAGAGCAATGAATACAAAAAAGGAATTAATAAATTGAAGCCATCCTCTATCCCAATATTGAAAAGTATAAAAGGCAACAGCACCTGCAACAATGTTGATAAAATAGAGCTCAAAACCTCCAGAAGTTATAAAGACCACAGGTAGCATTAAAATCATATAAAAAGGGACTACAACGTTAGAACGAAAAAACGAAGAGAGATATAATGCAATAACACTAAATGGTAAAATATAGAGGTAGTTATTTCCATAATCTACTACTAATAAAGACGATAACACTACTATTACTAATAAAAGTAATATGAAATTAAGTTTTTTTAAATTTTGTAACAGCCTCTTTTGTAAATAATAAATAGTAACTAACAAGAGCATAACTATAAAAAGTACAATAAAGAAATGCCCCAGCTTTAACAGATAGATATTGCCCGAAAAGCCCATAGAGATATCGTATTCTGCTCTAAAAGAATTTAATAACTGCTCAGTTTCGGCAGTAATTATCTCTCCTTTGCTAACAATAAGCTGTCCCGAATAAATAATACCTTTGGTTGGTGATATATCGGCAATTGCGTCTTTAAATGCTTGTTGAGTTGAATTGTCGTCATATATAAGATTAGGGTAAATTCTGCTCGCTGGAAAGATTTTTCGGACAGCTTCTTTTTCTTTAACACTCATAGAATCTATGATTCCAGAGATATTGTTATAGGCCTGTGCAGATGTTAAAACATTTTGTAAAGAGAGATAAGATCTATTTAGCTCAGATTCTATAGCTATAACACTGCCCGAAAATATAGTATCTGGTAATTCATCTAACACACCTCCTTTATAGATTTTGGTTAGGTATCTCCCCAAAGCTTGCACAGCAGAGCTATCCTCTATTGTTTGTGATAGTTGTTGCTTTAAATTAGCTAGATATTCTCCTTGAGGTCTTGATTGATAATAGGGTATCATAGAAGAAGCGATTTTAAACCTCTCTTCTCTAAGCTCAGAGTTAGTTTTAATAACAGGAAAATCTACTGGAGAGACCAAAGTTTCATATAGCCATGGACGTCCCCTTTGGTAGTCATATTTAAACTTGCCTTTATTAGGCATTATAAAAGTTAAAAGAATAACTATTAAGGATATATTGATTGGAAACCAATATTTTTTTAAACTCTGCTTTTTAAACATTATCTAATTAGATAAAATTATCAATACTATATAAGCAAAAATACTCTATTTTTGACAAATAGAACAAGCTAGAGTAAACATTTTAAACTTATACCCATGATAACCCCCCTTTTTAATTTTCCAGCACTACTTAAAAGAGTACTATTAACTTAT
>JBAYBU010000185.1:0-3774 GCA_041669105.1 Bacteroidales bacterium
ATGCCTCGTATAAAAAGTGATCTTCTCTCTCACTTAATAGCTACCGGCACAAGAACATTGGAACAAGAGAAATTAGAGACCGACTCGCGCACCGCTCTAACCTTGGTTATGGTATCGGGAGGATACCCATCCTCTTTCCAAAAAGGTTATCCAATAATGATAGGTTCTAAACTTAAAGATGCAACACTATTCCACTCTGGCACAAAGTTTCAAAATAGCAGCACCTTGGTCACAAACGGAGGGAGAGTCTTTGCACTAACCACACTTTCTAACACAATAGAAGAAGGTCGTGAAATAATTTATGACTTAGCTAATCAAGTAAGCTATGAGAGAAAACAGTATAGAAAAGATATCGGCTTAGATCTTCTAGACAAAGTTTATAAGTAAGTCATATCAAGTATCTCTTATAAATGAATCAAACGTACAATGTCAAAAAGTAATAATAGATATAAATTTGTGAGTTCTCCCTTTTTTTTGGGGTTCTACTCTCTATTTTTTCTTATTACTTCACTAATTCTTTCTGCTGGTACCTATTCACCCCCAAGAGAGTCTCAAATCTCTATTTTAACAGGCCTCCTAGAGACCCAATACCTCTCCTCTACAATCTCTGTTTTACTTACACTTGCAGTTACAGGAATAACTGCATCAATAATATATATTTTAAATCATAGGCACTTTAACACAGGCAAAAGCTCTTCTGTACTGGTGTTCTTATATCTTATTTTTTTATTTTCTAGCCCACAAACTATTTTTTTTAATGGAAGTACAATTGCAGCACCTCTTTTTTTACTTTCACTCTATTACACTATAAACTCCTCGAATGAGAGTATGGGCATCTTCTCTTCGGGGGTTCTTATCTCTGTAGCTACACTATTCGACTTTCATCTTTTTGCACTAATCCCTTTTATAATATACTACTCACTCGTAAAGAGTTCATTCTCTTTTAGGAGCTTAATTATCTTTTTAAGTGCACTTATTTTACCCTATCTTTTTACACTTTCTATAAGATATATAGCATTTGAAGATGCCACTCTCTTTGCCCAGCTCTTTTGGCTAAACATCTCTTCTGTATCGGCCCCTCGTGTTAATATTGATACCGTTGCCCATGTTAGTCTCTTAGTGTCTTCACTCTTTATTGCCTATAGAGCAATCTACTCTATACTCCACAAATTGAGCAGCTATAAAATCATTAAAGCAACTGCATTAATCAGATTTATTGTAACTGCCATTATTTTTGCCACAATTGTACTATTACACAAAAATATCCAGGGGAAGTTTATGACTCTTTTAGCAATACCTGCATCTTATATCATAAGTGAGTATCTAACAAATAAAAATACAAACCAAAATCAAAGAGGAGAGTTTTTAGTGCTCCTAATCATTCTAGTGCTAACAAGAGTAGCAGAATTTATGTAAACTCACTTTATAAAGAATAGTAGGTTAACTATTAAGCAACTATAGATCCTGTGAATTTATCTACCATCTTCTTTGCGTATGGCAATTTAACTGTGAGAGTCTTTTTAGTTTGTGAAGGAGTATTATACATAGCATCTATCATAATAGCCTCACAAATAGACCTTAAACCACGAGCACCAAGATTGTACTCAATAGATGTATCTACTATAAAGTCCAAAACATCATCTTCAATAGTTAGTTTTACGTCATCCATATCAAACAGCCTTTCGTACTGCTTAATTAAGGCATTCTTAGGCTTAGTTAAAATGTTTTTGAGTGTAGCTCTATCTAGTGGCTCTAAATAAGTAAGAACTGGTAAACGACCAATAATTTCAGGGATGAGTCCATAAGCGCGTAAATCTTGAGGAGCTACATATTTTAGCAGATTATCCAGATCTATATTCTCTTTTTTAAGCGCAGTACCATATCCTACTATTTGAGTGTTCAACCTTTGAGATATTTTCCTGTCTATCCCCTCAAATGCTCCACCACAAATAAATAAGATGTTTTTGGTATCAAGCGCTATCATCCTCTGCTCGGGATGTTTTCTCCCGCCTTGGGGTGGTACATTTACAATACTGCCTTCTAATAGCTTGAGCATAGCTTGCTGCACGCCCTCACCCGAAACATCTCTAGTAATCGAAGGGTTATCACTTTTACGTGCTATTTTATCAATCTCATCTATAAAAACAATTCCTCTTTGGGCTTTCTCTATATCATAATCTGCCTCTTGAAGCAGACGAGTTAAAATGCTCTCTACATCTTCTCCCACATAACCTGCCTCTGTAAGAACAGTTGCGTCTACAATAGTGAAAGGGACATCTAACATTTTAGCAATAGTTCTTGCCAAAAGTGTTTTCCCCGTTCCTGTTTTCCCCACAAGTAGTATGTTAGATTTTTCAAGATCTAGGTCGTTATCAGAGGGTTGATTGATTCTTTTATAGTGATTATAAACAGCAACAGCAAGATATCTTTTGGCTTGGTCTTGCCCAATAACATATTCATCTAAAAATTGGGTAATCTCTTTAGGCTTTAGTAATTTACCTTCTCCTTTTGCAGGTTTAGGCTTTTTAGAGTTAGCTATATCTTTAGTAAAATCTACAGCTTGCTGGGCACATTCACCACATATTGCAGCAATATCACCTGCAATAAGAACATCTACCTCATCTTTACCTCTTCCACAGAAAGCGCAAAAATCATTATATTTAGAAGGCATCTATTTCTTTTTATTTTGATTGGTTAAGATTTCGTCAATCATTCCATACTCTTTAGCCTCATTTGCACGCATCCAATAATCTCTGTCGGCATCTTTAGTTATCTGCTTAACAGTTTTTCCAGTATGCAAAGAGATAATTCCATATAACTCTTTTTTAAGTATCATTATCTGCTTGGCAGTAATTTCAATATCACTTGCCTGCCCCTCGGCACCACCCATTGGCTGGTGAATCATTACTCTAGAATGAGGCAAAACAGATCTCTTACCACTAGCCCCAGAGGTGAGCAAGATAGCGGCCATAGAGGCAGCCATACCTGTGCAAATTGTTGCAACATCAGAAGAGACCAATTGCATAGTATCATAAATACCAAGCCCTGCATAAACTCCGCCTCCTGGAGAGTTAATATAGAGCTGAATATCAGATTTACTCTCAGTAGAGTCTAAATAGAGCAACTGCGCTTGGATAATATTAGCAACATCATCATTAATAGGGACTCCTAAAAAAATTATCCTATCCATCATTAAACGAGAAAAGACATCCATTGCAACAATGTTGAGCCGCCTCTCTTCAATTATAGAAGGGTTTATATAAGCTCCATAAAGAGAATTAACTCTATGAAGAGTCAGACTGCTTATACCTCTGTGTTTAGTAGCATATTTTTCAAAATCAGTAGCCATAACTCGTAATTTTATAGTTTATACAATTAGTTTGTAAGTTCTCTAAATTTCTCAATTGAGATACTCTTTTTAGCTAGAGTAACCACAGAGCGAACATAGTTAAGAACTAGATCCTCTTCTACCTTCTCGTAGAGTTTCCTCCCCTCTTTTTCATTTGTCAATAAAGACTCTGCAAATTGATCTATCTGCTCTTGAGGTGCATTATTCAAACCATACATAGCAAATTGATAAGTCGCAATTTTACGCGCTTGGTCTAAAAGGTGTTCGCGTGTTATCTTTATCTCTTGCTCGCGAATTAAATATTGGCGAATCATTTGCCAACGAAAATCCTTTAGAAATAGATCAAAATCTTTCTCTATCTCTTCCATACTAAATTTACCCTCATTTGCTGTAAAAAGCCATCTTTTAAGGAACTCTTCTGGCAG
>JBAYBU010000186.1:0-3763 GCA_041669105.1 Bacteroidales bacterium
ATACTAAAAAAGAGACGAAAAGAGATACTGCGCTGTGCAGAACAAGATGGAGATAATATTAAAAAAGAGAAAATTTTTCAAGCTAAAGAGAAGTTTCTCCAACTTAAAACAGAGCATGAGCAACAAATAATCGAAAGATCTAACAAAGTTAACTTACTTGAAACAAAGTTAAAGCAGAGAGAGGTTCATATTAATCAACTAAATTCTGAAGTTCAAAAAAAGCAGAAAGAGGTTGACGCTATAAAGGATAATCTAAAGCATCAATTAGATTTGGTAGAAAAACGGGGCGATGAATATGAAAAACTACGTTTAGAGGCAATTAAAAAAATAGAAAACATTGCTGGTCTTTCTGCAGACGAGGCTAAAAATCAACTTATAGAGACCATGAGATCAGAAGCCAAAAGTGAGGCTATGTCTTATATAAGTGAGGTTATGGATGAGGCTAGGCTCACTGCTGGCAAAGAGTCTAAACGAATTATTCTTAATACTATTCAAAGAATAGCTCCAGAGACAGCAATTGAAAATGCAGTTACTGTTTTTAATATAGAGAGCGACGAAATCAAGGGACGTATTATTGGAAGAGAGGGGAGAAACATTAGAGCCCTAGAAGCAGCAACTGGTGTAGAGATTGTAGTAGACGACACGCCCGAAGCTATTTTGCTCTCGGCATTTGATCCTGTTAGAAGAGAAGTTGCAAGATTAGCTCTTCATCAACTAGTTACAGATGGTAGAATACATCCTGCAAGGATAGAGGAGGTGGTTGCCAAAGTGCAAAAGCAACTAGAAGATGAAATTCTTGAGACAGGCAAAAGAACTTGTATAGATTTGGGAGTTCATGGACTTCATGTAGAGTTGATTAAATTATTTGGACGAATGAAATATCGCTCTTCTTATGGTCAAAATCTTCTCCAACATTCACGCGAAGTGGCAAACATAGCAGCAACAATGGCTTCTGAGCTTGGGCTTAATGCTAAAACAGCAAAAAGAGCAGGTCTACTTCATGATATTGGTAAAGTTTCCGAAGAAAATCACGAATTGCCACATGCTATTTTAGGTATGAAACTTGCCGAAAAGTACAAAGAGAAACCAGATATATGCAATGCAATCGGAGCTCACCACGAAGAGACCGAAATGACATCAATTATCTCTCCTTTAGTACTTGTAAGTGACGCTATCTCGGGTTCGCGCCCTGGGGCAAGAAGAGAAGTTATTGAGTCTTACATTAAGAGACTTAAAGAGATGGAAGATCTTGCACTCTCCTACCCTGGAGTTACAAAATCTTATGCAATTCAAGCTGGTAGAGAGCTTCGTGTAATTGTTGGTAGTGACTCTGTTACAGACCAAGATTCAGAACAGCTCTCATTAGATATAGCCAAAAAAATTCAAGACGAACTAATTTACCCTGGTCAAGTAAAAATTACTGTAATTCGCGAAACTCGCTCTGTAAGCTTCGCTAAATAATTACTTCGCTAAATAATTTAGGGACTTGTTCAATAAACCCAATATTAAAAAAGCCACCAATTTTAGGTGGCTTTTTTTAATGTTATTATTCAAACAATAATTTATAGTCTTTTGCGGCTAATTTAATGGCTAGGTTTTCTGGTACAAATTTCCAATGATTGAGTTTTTTAGCCTCAATAAAGCCATCTTCTTGAATTTGGTTGTATAGTAACTCTCTAATGTCTGCAAGTCTTGCAATTTGTCTTGATGGCATCTCTTCTTTAGGGATACCAGCACCTAATTGTAACAACTCTCCACCACCGCTTGCTCTGTAAGAGGTAAGGGCAACACTATATTTTGATTCTAGATTAAAAGTAGCCCTGTTTGCAAGAGAAAGGATGTTGACTCTCTCTCCATCACCTTTTGTAATATCTACCTCATAAACAATTCCTGCCGCTGAATCAAAGTTAAAGTAGACGCTATTAAAGCGGCTCCTTTCTCCTGTGCCATCCATATTTATTTGTAGCAAGTGACCACTCTGTAGAGGGTTTGGATTTACCCATTTAGAGTATGAATATTCTAGGTAGTTTTTTATTTCTAATCCTGACATCTCAATTATATATAGCTGATTTTCGTATGGATATAGATTTAATAGATCTTGGTAATTTAACATCCCTTTCTCTTTGTTTGTATCAAATGAGAGGGGTGCAGCAAAAGAAATTTGGGCACCAGATGCCTTTAATTGAAGAGAGTGTATCATGTCTATATATGCACTCGATCCAAAATACGCATCACGAGTAGTTATATCATTATTAAGTGTTCCAACTGCCTGGTTAGTAAATCTTTGAACTTTAAGGAAATCCTCCCTAAAAAAATTTATATAACTAGAGTCTGGCTCAACCCCACTCATACTTATGCCCTCTCCAGTAACGTTGGTAGAGACAACCATACCATTCTCTATTGTTAATTCTATATTTGCTTTTGAGAGTGTAGAGGCTCGCGAACCTCCTTCTAAAAGCCAAATATCCTTCTCTCCATTATAAAGTTTCTCTACGGTAGTTTTGTGATCGTGAGCTGCAAATACTATATCAATTCCCTTAATGTGTTTGGCAATAAATCTTGCGGGGTTCTCCTTACTATCAATATCTTCTTTGCCAAGACCTGCATGCATTGCAACTACAACAAAATGAGGTTTTTCTTTTTCTCTTACATATTGAATCCAATGTTCTAATGAAGGTGCTATCTCTTCAAACTCTATCCCATCCCATAAATGAGGAGAGAGCCAGTTTGTAATATTAGGGTTGGTCATACCAATAATGGCTACTTTAATTCCATTCTTATTTAAGATAGTGTATGGCTTAAAGTACGGTTTTTCTGTTTTATTATCCAATGCATTGGCAGCAAGATATGGCATATTTAGCTCCACTACAACTTTATCATATACTTGATGACCTGGCTCTATATCATGATTACCTACTACAACAGCGTCATAATTGAGATAGTTAGCAACTCTAGAAAAAAGATGTTCACTCACTGTATCTATAAAGTTGTAGTAAAATGCAGCATTATCTCCTTGGAGGTGATCTCCAAGATCTAATAAGATAATACTATGCTCCGGCAAAGTATCTCTCACGTATTTCATATATCCCGCCACAGATGCCAATGAGTAATCATGTACCTGGCTTTCTTGGCTCACTACATATAAAGAGTCAAAGAATCTACCGTGAACATCATTTGTAGCAAAAATATGGAAATGATAAACTCCATCTTTAAGACTGTTTTTGTTACAAGAGAACAGTAAGCTCAAAAATATTAGAGCAGTTAAAAATAGTTTAATAAATCTGTTCATATCGTTTTTGTATTTTGACTGATATATTAGTAAATTAGTTATTTGTTAATCTTTCAAAGATACGAGCCATTTAGATTATATTTACAAGTTATTTGCAAATTATGATAAAAGTTACCTTCTCACTCCCTTTTGAGACTAAATATGGGCAAGAAATTCTTATTAGAGGATCTATTCCCGAATTACAAGGAGACTATTTGTCTGGCACAAAGCAGATGAGCTACTCTAAAGGTATGTGGAGTTTAACAATACTAATAAAAAGCGAACTTAATTTCTCATACTCATATATTTTAAAAGAGAGAGAAGAGTTAATTCCAGAAGCAGGTAGTTCTAGAAAATTAGATATTCGTTATAAAAAAGATCACATTATTTATGATAGTTGGAGAGAGTTAAGCAACAAAGCTCCTTTTTTGTCTAGTGCTTTTAAGAAAACACTCTATAAATACAATAAAAAAATTAAATTATCGGGAGATTTAA
>JBAYBU010000187.1:0-3756 GCA_041669105.1 Bacteroidales bacterium
GCGCCATTGTTCATCTTTACCATCTCTTTATCTACTATTCCGGTAACTGCTAATCCAAAAATAGGGTCGGCGCTGCTAATGCTGTGGCCCCCTGCCAGTGGAATATTTGCAAGATCGCAAACGCAACGAGCTCCAGCAATTACTTCCCCCGCGGTCTCTGTTGGCAGTTTGTCTAATGGCCAGCCAAGTATAGCTATTGCCATTATGGGTTTACCGCCCATTGCATAGATATCTGATATTGCGTTGGTGGCGGCTATTCTTCCAAAATCAAATGGGTTGTCAACGATAGGTGTAAAAAAATCTGTAGTGCTTATTATAGCTCTGCCATCTCCAATATCTAGTACAGCAGCATCATCTTTGCTGTTGTTGCCAACTAATAAATTTTCGAACACTATTTGTGACTGGCTGCTTTTAAGAATCTCTTTTAAATCTTTAGGTGCTATTTTGCAGCCGCATCCAGCACCGGGGCTAAACTGAGTAAGTCTTATCTCTTGGTTCATATTTTTTGTTGGGTGTTATTTAAACTGTTGGCTATTGAGTCTAGTTGCTCAATAATTTCTTGGCTGCTGGCAGGCTCGAATGTGATTTTAGGCATTGTGCCGAGTTTTTCTCCAAATCGCTTAGTTAGCTGGCTACTATAAGCCTTGTCGTAGTATATCAAGCATATTTGGGCTGCCGTTTTAAGATCCTTATTTTCACATGCCTCCAGTGCTAATTTGCACTTATCGTAGCCGAGTCTCTTCTCTATCTTTTGTATAGAGGCCATTAAGTTTTGAATAGGGTAACTGCCATAGTCTCTAACGAGTCTTTCTAATCTCTGTTCAAATGTTGCATCTATTACCACTAAAGGCGATTGTCTCATTCGAAGCCAAAAGGGTTCAGGAATAAAGTCTTTCCCAATATTGTGGCTTTCGTCTTCTACCCAGATTGGTTTTAAAGGGTCTAGTTTTGAAAGATGGTTGTGCAAAATATTTTCGAACATCTCTGTAGTAGGTTGGGCAGTTTGCCCTATGGCACCAAAGGCCGATCCTTTGTGATGTGCAATACCTTCGAGATCTATAATTTGCCTACCAGCCTTGTCTAATATTTGTAAAAGATCTGTCTTGCCCGATCCTGTGAAGCCTCCTAGAAGTATAATGTTATATGGATTCTCTAGCTGTTCTCTAATGTAAGAGCGGTAATTTTTATAGCCACCTGCTAATATATTACATTTAATACCAACAGTCTCTAGCAGCCACGCCATAGATGCGCTTCTCATCCCGCCTCTCCAACAGTGAATTAGAATTGACTCACTTTTTAATTTGAGTACAAATTTTGTATAAGAGACCAGTTTTGGACCAACAATTTCGAGCCCTTTTAAAACTGCTTTTACTTTTCCTTGCTCTTTATATATGGTTCCAACCAAGGCTCTCTCTTCGTTTGAGAAGAGGGGTAAATTAAGAGCCCCGGGAATATGAGCTTGTTCATATTCTGCCGGGGACCTTACATCTATTATTGGTGTTTTATTAGAAAGTTCTAGGAACTTCTCTATTTGAATCTCTTTTGACATAGTCTTTTATTCCTATGCAAAAGTACTGTTTTTTTTTAGAAGTTAAATCTTACACCTAATGAAGGGAGTATTGCTGTAGATTTATAGTCACCTTCAAATGCTGGTGTTGGATCCATACCCGGTGGGTTTCTGTTTTCTTGAGGCATTGAACCCCTGGTTGTTTGGCCATTTAAGTATTGGAAGCCTAAATCTATTGCAAATTTGTGTGTTGGTGCAAAGGTTAGACCGGCTGTTATACTAAATTTATTGGCGCCTGGAGTCTCGGGACTGTACCAATTTGCATCACCAGGAGTTGAGTCGTAGATCATACCTGCTCTTACTGTAAATTTTTCTGATGCGTAGTATTCACCACCAACTCTGTATATCATAGAGTTTGAAAAATTCTTAGTTTGAGGTTTTGTATATGCAGGGTTTGCAAACTCTATAAGTAGAACATCGTATGCTTTCCATCCAACATATTGAAACTCGGCCGATAGTAAAAAATTACCATTTGGGTTAAATGCAGCACCAAAAGTAAGATTTGAAGGGATTGGTAGTTCTGCATTAAAAGTTTGTCCGTTAAGTCCTTTTGCTCCAGCTATTGAAGGATTAAATAGAGGGTTAGGGAGATGTTCGTTAGGTTTAGGCAAGTTAGGAGTGCTAAGTGCATTTACCAAAGTTTCTAATTCTGGAGTTCCGTAAGTTACGGTTGCATCACCATCTTCTATTTTCATCATAACTTTTGAACGGTATGAAACTCCGAAGCTCCATTGGTCGTTTGGTGTGAACAATATTCCCACATTAAAACCGTAGGTTATCTTGGTTTTTCCTTCTAGTTTAGCATTTATAGGAGAAATGGCTTTTGTGCTATTAATAATGTCTTTGTATTCTTGTCGAAAACCTGGTGCGGCTAGGTATCCAGCGAGACCACCCACAGGAAGAAGCCCTTTGTTAAGTTCAAAGCTACCAAAATCTACCATAAGACCTGCTCCAACGCTAAGTTTTTCACTAAATTTATATGAGAGAGTTGGTTGAACGCTAAATGCTTTAAGGGTAATATTTTGAACTAGATGAGATCCTCTCCAATTATCTGGATAGAAAAGGCTGTTGCCAGCAGGGTTTGTAATACTTACTCCTGCAAAAAACTTCTCTGAAAGTCTAAAACCTGCATATCCAAATATTGGAGTACCAGTTGGGTTGTCACTCTCTACTTTGTAATCTCCTGCTGGGTTAGTAAAAGTTACCGTAGACATTATAGCTGTAGCTCCAAGAGAGATATCTGTTTTGCCATTCATAAATGAAAGACCTGCTGGGTTAAAGAGCATACTCTCTGAGCCTAATTTAAGAGCGGCTCCAAGATGGCCCATCCCAAGCTGGCGGGTACTTTGTGAATTAATTTGGTACCCTTCTGCCATAAGAGTTAGACCAACTAGGCTGGCCATAAGAAATAGTGTGATTTTTTTTATGTTCATAGTACTGAATTGTTAATATCAACAAAACTAATATTTTATAAATAACTTATATTCAATAATCGAAGATCGGCTAGAGTGCTTAATATACAGCCACTTAAAATTACACTATTAAACGATAAAAATGAATTTAGAGTAATGTGAATAAAAAAAACTCTCTCAAAGCTTTTAAAAGCTTTGAGAGAGTTTTAGTTATTTATTATTCAATTGTGGGATCTCTACCTCGTTGCGATAGTCCCCAATAAGATGTTCGGAGAAGTAATCGGCCATTCTCCAGAAGAAGTATTCGGTCATGTTTCCAAATGAGTGCCTTTGGCCGGGTAGCATGAGCATATCAAATCTTTTATTAGCCTGTATAAGAGCATTTACCATTCTTAATGTATTTGCCGGGTGAACGTTGTTGTCTATATCTCCGGTAACTAGCAATAGGCGTCCTTTAAGATTTTTTGCAATTTTAGAGTTGCTATCTATATTATATTTAAATGTGGTATCACCTTTTTCTGAGACTTGCTCGAGTACACCGTGGTGTTGTTCGCTCCACCAGCGGTTATATATTCTGTTTTCGTGATTACCTGCACTTGATACTGCAACTTTAAAGAAATCTGGATATACAAGCATTGCTGCTGTAGACATAAAGCCTCCGCCTGAATGGCCATGAATACCAACTTTGCTCATATCTATAAATTTATGTTTGGCTGCAAGTTTTTCTACTACTATTTTTTTATCTTCTAGCCCATAGTCTCTTAAATTGCCGTATCC
>JBAYBU010000188.1:0-3730 GCA_041669105.1 Bacteroidales bacterium
CTTTTGATTAATATGTTAATTCAAAATAAGCTTAAAAAAAACATCATATAACTATATTTTACAATCGTTGTGTGAAAACTATACATCTTTTAACTCTTTCTGATTAAAAATTCCATGCCTGTACACATAATTATTAAATGGCACTTTGAAAAACAGGCGATAAAGCACCGGGACAAAGAGCAGTGTAATCATAGTAGCAAAAAACAACCCGAAAATAATGGCAAGTGTAAGCGGCTCCCACAACAAATCACCCGAAAACCACAAAGGCAGCATTCCAAGCGAAGTGGTTAAAGTAGTTAATAGCACAGGCCTAAACCGGTTATGAGCAGCTCTAATGATAAGGTCTCTTTGATCTGCATCTGGGTCTTCTACCAACTCTACATCTATCCTATCAATCAAAATAATAGCGTTGTTTACAACAATTCCTGCCAACGCTATTACCCCCAACACACCAAAGAAACTTACAAAAGAGCCGCCTATAAACCAACCAACCACAACCCCTATCATTCCAAGAGGTATAGAGATAGCAATTATTATCGTTTTACGAATAGAGTTGAATTGAAGAACTAGCAAAAAAATGATTATAAAAAAAGCAAGAGGCAAATTCGCAAAAATTGCACCTAAATTTTCTGCTTTATCTTCATCCTCTCCACCAAATTCATAGTCATAACCAACATCCCAAGTAGATTTTTGCTCTTTCATATATGAGCCCATCTCTTTAAAAACATCGGATGCTGTATAACCCTCTGTAAGGTGTGCTCCCACAGTTAAACTCCGTTTAAGATCTTTTCTAATAATCTTAGAAAACTGCCACTCTGTAGAGATAGTAGCAATCTCTGCCAAAGGGACATAACGCCCAGCTTGAGCAGAATAAATATTAAAAGCAGTTAACTCCTCAATGTTATTTTCTCTACCATAGTCACTTTTTAAGAAAATAGGAATCCTCTTGTCGTCTTCTCTATATTCACCAACCTTTAGCCCAGACATTCCACTGTTCAAAGCCATAGCCGTCTCTATATTGGTAAGGCCAGCCCTTCTTGCCTTATCGGAATCTATATCTACATAGAGTTTCTTAATCTTTGGCCCCCAGTTGTCATTAATGTTTTTGGTCCCTTTTACTGTGCGCAATTTGTCCTTTATCTGCTCTGAGATATACTGTAGCCTATCTGGGTCACTACCAGAAATCCTGATCTCTACAGGAGTACCAGATGCCCCCGCCCCAGTAAGGCGGTTTACTCTAATATCGGCATCGGGTATATTGTTTATACAAAAGCTATCTACTTGAGCTATTATATAATCATTGTCTTTATCTCCAGTAGTGTTAAGTAACAAATGGGCGTAACTAGATTTTGCCTCATTTTTAAAATAACCTAAATCATAAGGTTCTGGCCCCTCTCCAATAAAAGCCGAGTAGTCTAGAATCCCTCTCTCTCTAGCACTACCTTTAGATTTAACCAATAAATTTTTATCTATAAAATTGCCGATATCATTAACAACTCCTTCTGTATACTCAATTTGAGTACCCGAAGGGAGCTGGATATCTACTGTTACCAAGTTGCGGTTGCTATCTGGAACAAGCTTAAACGGTATAAACTGAATTGAAAAGAGAGCCAACACAAATAGAGCAACAATTAGTGAAAGAAATCTTGCAGGTTTTTTTAAAACTCTAACCAATAATTTATTATACCATAAATTAGCATTAATAATAGCTTCATCTACCATAACTCCCCACTTACCTTTACTTTGATTACCAGATTTAACAATAAGAATGGCCAACATAGGGATCAAAGTAAAGGCAAGCACCCAAGATGCAAACAGAGTAGTACTCACAACCCAAAACAGTTGCGAAGAGATCTCTCCCATAGGTGTATTTGCAAGAGCAAATGGAAGAAATGCTACCGATGTGGTAAGTGAAGAGATTAAAAGAGGTATAACAAGCACCTTTCCTGTGTAGATACTCGCCTCTTTAGTTGTCATCCCTTTTTTTATGCTCACTAAAATAGATTCAGAGACTACAATACCGTTATCTACGAGTAACCCCAAAGAGATAATCAAAGCAGCTAAAGAGACTTTATTAAAACCCAAACCTAACAATCCCAAGAAAAAGAAAGAGGATAAAATTACCATAGGCAACAGAGAGGCCACCAAAGAACCCGTTCTAAATCCAAGAAAAAGAAGCATAACAGCAAGTACAATTATTATACTCTGGACAAGATTTACCAAGAAATCATTTACCTGCCCATTTACAACACGATCTTGAGAAGCAGATCTTATCAACTCTACCCCCACTGGCAATCTTTTATTAATCTGTTCTACATAACTATCTACCTTTTTCCCCATTCTAACAATATTTGCACCATCCTTTAAAGATAAAAAGAGAGCAATTGCCGGCCGGCCATTAATTTTTACGACTTTTTCACGAGGAGCTACATAGTCTCTATATATCTCTTTAGTTAAGTCTTCTAAGTAGATAAACGAACCTCCCACAGTTGGAATCATTATTTTTTTGAGATCTTCTAAGGAGTTAAAGCTACCAGAAGGGACTAAGGTAATTCTTTGCCTACCAATATTTACTTCTCCACCTGGCAATAAAATATTGCTTGCATAAATAATGTTTTTAATCTTATTTAAATCTACTCCATAATGGGCCAACTCTTTATCTTCAAATTCAATATAGATTCTCTCTTGTTGGACACCCCCGTACTTAATTTTAGAGACGTCGGGCAATAATAAAAGTTGCTCCCTAGCATCCTTTGCATACTCTTCCAGTAAGTTGTATGAGACTCCATCGCCTGTAACCCCCAGTATAATTCCATAGACAGTGCCAATATCTTCGTCTTTAACAATAGGCCCCATAATGTTCTCTGGCAGATTCATCCTACTATCGGCCACCTTGTTTCTTAAATGAGTCCATACAGATTGCAAACTACTACCCCTCACATCTGTAATAAGTTCCAAAGTAATTACAGACAAGCCCGGCCTAGATTCACTACTAATTGTCTTAAGCTGAGGGATCTCTCTTATAACCTCTTCTAGAGGGTCGGTTACCAAAGATTCTACCTCAATAGGGCTAGCCCCCGGGAAACCAGTAACAACAGAAGCGAACCTCACTGTATACGGAGGCATACTGTCTCTCTCCATTTTAAAATAGTTAGAGACTCCAAACGCAGCCACCAGTAAAATAGCGATAATGGTAATTCTGCTATTGTTTAGTGTAAGTTTTGTAAGATTCATAATATTAAACGTACTTTTTTGCCCTCGTACAAATAAGAGAGCCCGGCTGTTATCACAATTTCCCCTTTCTCTAACCCCTCTAGAACCAAATATCCATCCTGTTTTAGTTGGCCCAACACCACGCTCCTTTTAGATACATAGTAAACATTTTCTAAAGAATCCATTACAGCAACATAAACATGATCTCCCGAGTAGTCGTGTGCAACAGCATTAGAAGTTATAATAAACCCCTTGGCTGCAGCATCATTGTCACTAACAACCACCTCTACCGTAACACTCATCCCAGAGAATAACTCCCCTTTAATTTTATCCATTTTTATAATAATAGGGTATGCCGAGGTATTGACAGTGCCCAAGCTTAATTCCTTAATGGCCCCCAAATATTTTTTATCTGGTGCAGAGTTAAGATAGACGCTCACACTATCGCCTCTTTTCAATTTGCCTATTAAGTTTACCGGCACAAAACTTTTAACCTCAACCGCTTCAAGCCCAGAAA
>JBAYBU010000189.1:0-3722 GCA_041669105.1 Bacteroidales bacterium
TATGAATTTTAATTTGTGGTAGCCTAAATCTAGTGTCTCTCCATCTTTTACTTCGTGAATAGACTCTTTATCTATACCGTAATATGCATCTAACATTTTAAATGCTTTACTATTAGTAACTATTTTAACTTGAGGGTAGCGTTTTATTATCCAGCCTATCATACTTGAATGGTCGGGCTCCATGTGGTTTAAAACTAGGTAGTCTAAGGTTTTCTCTTGTAATATAGCCTCTATCTCTTCTATATAGTTATCTTTTGAGCCAAACTCCAAAGTATCTATAAGAGCTGTTTTTTGATCGGCAATAAGGTAGGAGTTATAAGTTACTCCGTATGGTAATGGCCAGTTATTTTCGAACAGGTTTTTTTTCCTGTCATTTACTCCAATGTAATGTGCTTTGTTTGAAACAATTATCTTCTTCATATATACATATTTTAATAGAACTTATTATAAAGTAAAATAGAGTGTAAAGTTAAGGATTTATTTGATTAATTTTAAAAAATCTTCTTCTGTTAATATTTTGATTCCCACACTTTTAGCTTTCTTTAATTTGGCTGGGCCCATTTTCTCTCCTGCGATTAAATATGATGTACTAGCCGATAAGCTATTAACATTTTTACCTGAGTGCTGTTCAATAATTTTCTTTAGTTCTTCTCGTGGCATTGAAAAGAGCCCCGAAACAACAATTGTTTTACCTTCTAGCTTTGTAGATAACAAGGAGTGCTCGGCATTTTCACTGTTAAATAGAAGTCCTATTTTTTTTAACTCATTTATCAATAATCTGTTTTCTTCTTTCGAAAAAAACTGCATGAGAGATTCGGCTACTATATCGCCAATATCATCTACTTTTAAAAGCTCCTCTTTTGATGCCGAGATTATGTTCTCTATAGATTTGAAAAAATCGGAAAGGCTTTTAGCAGTAGTTTCTCCCACATGCCTTATACCCAGAGCATAGAGAACTCTAGGGAAAGGTGTGGATTTTGATTTCTCTAAACTCTGCATAAACCTATCTACTGATTTAGCTTTCCATCCTTCCATCAAAAAAAGTTGTTCTCGAGAAATATTATATATATCAGATAATTGCTTTATATAACCGAGATTAAACATCTGTTCTACAGTAGCTTCTCCAATAAGAATATTCATGGCCTTTCTACTGCAAAAATGAAGAAAACGACCCTTAATTTGCATTGGACAACCATTATAATTGGGGCAATAGTGTTTTGCTTGTTCACTCTCTTTAACCAATTGTGAGTTACAATCTGGGCAAAACTGAGGGAATTGCGGTCTTACAGCATTTTTTTCTCTTTTTGATATATCTACTCCTACAATTTTTGGAATAATTTCTCCTCCCTTCTCTACAAACACACTATCTTTAATGTGAATATCCATCAGGTTCATTTGATCTTGGTTGTGTAAAGAGGCTCTTCTAACTGTGCTGCCAGAAAGAAGAACAGGATAGAGGTTGGCTACTGGAGTAACTGCACCAGTTCTACCAACTTGGTAATCTACAGAGAGTAGTGTTGTTGCTGCCTGCTCGGCCTTAAACTTGTATGCCGTAGCCCATCTTGGATATTTTGAGGTAAAGCCGGCTCTCTTTTGGAGTTCTATGTTATTTAATTTAATTACTATCCCATCTGTAGGGAATCGTAAGTTTTTACGCTCGTTCTCCCAATAATCTATAAAACTAAAGACCTCTTTTAAATTTTCACATACTCTTGACTGTTCGGGCACAGGAAAGCCATTTTCTTTTGCCCATAAAAGAGACTCCATCTGATTGTCAAAAGCAACCTCTTCACTTACAACAGAGTAAAAAAATAGAGCCAAACCTCTCTTAGCTGTCTCCTTGGCATCAAGCAACTTTAAAGAACCAGCAGCAGCATTTCTTGGGTTGGCAAAAAGAGGTTCTTCGTTCTCTTCTTTTATTTTATTGAGAGCATCAAAAGAGTCCCAAGACATAAATACTTCACCACGAATCTCAAAATTTGAGAGTTTAGAACTTTCAGGTATTTTATGTGGAATCCCCTTTATCTTTTTTATGTTTTCGGTTACATCATCTCCCTTAGACCCATCTCCCCGTGTTACTGCCCTTACTAATTTATTATTTTCGTATGAAAGTGATATAGCAGAGCCATCGATTTTGAGCTCACATATATATGAAAAATTGGTGCTTGTCATTTTACTAACCTTCTCATTGAAAGAGATTAAATCCTCTTTATTGTATGTATTACTTAAAGAGAGCATGGGGTATTTATGATCCACCTGTTCAAACACCCTTGAACTCTCATCTTGAATAAGATTGGCTTCTTTAGCAGATAAGTCACTTCCAATTTTTAATGTAGGAGAGTTTTCTGAATAGTATTCAGGAAATTTAGATTCTAAAAATTGAAGCTCTTGTAAAAGAACATCAAACTCAAAATCAGATATTAGGGGCTTATTGTTAACATAATAGAGTTTATTATGTTTCTCAATCTCGTCTCTCAAAAACAAGATCCTCTTTTCAGCATTATTTTTAGTTATCTTCATAATTGGAGTTACAAAGTTAGATAAATTTTAATTATTAGTAACTTTGGAAGTTCAATAAGTAATGTAATGAAAAAAACGATTGTAATTTTAACGGGAGGAGGTCCCGCACCAGGGGTCAATACTGTAGTAGGGAGTATTGCTAAGACATTTATTTCTAGAGGATACAGAGTGTTGGGGCTTCATGGAGGCTACAAAGGCCTCTTTTCCGAAAAGCCTAATTTTGTAGAGTTTGATTTTTTATTGGCCGATTCTATTTTTAATAGAGGGGGCTCTTTTTTAGTTATGAGCAGATACAAGCCAACTAAGAATGATTTTGAAAATAATTTCAATCTTAAATTTTTCATAGAAAATAATATTGAACTTCTTGTAACGATAGGAGGAGATGATACTGCTTCTACTGCAAATAGAGCTGCAAAATACATTGTAGAGCACAATCATCAGATTTCTAATATACATGTGCCTAAGACTATAGATAACGACTTGCCATTACCTCTTCAAAGGCCAACTTTTGGTTATGAGTCGGCTAAATCAGAAGGTGCAAGGATTGCAACTACTGTTTATGAAGACGCCAGAACAAGCAATAATTGGTTTGTTGTTTGTGCCATGGGCCGTGCTGCAGGCCATCTCGCTTTTGGAATAGGTTCAGCAGCACACTATCCTATGATAGTTATACCAGAGATGTTCAATAAGACCCCTATATCTATAGATAAAATTGTAAAACTAGCTATCTCTTCTATAGTTAAAAGAGAGATTTTGGGCATAAATTATGGAGCAGTAATGATCTCAGAGGGTGTCTTCCACGAATTTAGTGACGAAGAGTTAAAGAGATCGGGTGTAACGTTCTCTTATGACGATCATGGCCATCCAGAACTAGGTAAAGTTTCTAAGGCACATATTTTCAATGAGATTTTAGAGAAGAGGCTTAGAGCTTTAGGCCTCTCTACTAAATGTAGGCCTGTAGAACTCGGTTATGAACTTAGGTGCCAATATCCTAGTGCATATGACCTTGTGTATTGTACAGAGCTGGGAATAGGAGTGCATAAGTTGTTTAATGAGGGCGAGACAGGTTGTATGGTATATATAGATCATTTAGGAAAGGTAAAGCCGCTTTTCTTAAAAACTATTCAAGATCCTGTTACTGGTAAAATTCTCCCAAGGTTAGTAAATTTAGAATCAGATAGAGTTCAAGTTATCATTAACAA
>JBAYBU010000190.1:0-3681 GCA_041669105.1 Bacteroidales bacterium
ATCTCTGTGCAGTCAACTTCTGTAACAGACAACTTCACTCTCTTTTTAAGATCTTCTTTTGCTAATGCAACCTACAGAGGCAGCGATTTTTTCACACATTTTATAGATAAATTTTTAAATATCACTCTCCAGAGTAATCTACATGCTATTTTCCCAAAAAACAAAGATTACATAGCTGCTAATAACAGCCGTTACTCCTTTTTAGTAGAGTTCAACGACTCCCGCTCAATATCTGAATTTATTTTACCTGGGCTATTTATTGCTGAGGGAAGTTTTTTAAACGTACAAATTGACGAAGAAGAAAATCTCTCATTAAATTTAAAAAGTAGTGAATTAGGATTTGGAAACAACTACTCCAACAATCTCTCACTCTCTTTGGAAGGAGATATCTCAGAAATCAACGCAATTATCTCTTCTAATATAATCCATTTTGCTGGTCTTAATTTGGATAGCAACAGAGTTCATCTTAATTTAAAAGATAATTACCTTAAAATTAAAAGTGAATATACGAATAGAGGATACTTAGAGAATAGACTCGATTTTTTATCTGATATCCTATTTACAAAGTCAAATAAAAACGACTCTTTAGTTACAGATATAACCATTTACCCATCGGAACTATATTTAAATGGCGAACATTGGAAACTTGCAAATTCTAAAATAGTTAATCAGGGAAGCACTTTTGTATTTCATGATCTTGACCTATTTAGTGATAAGCAACATCTTAATGTAAATGGTATTATCTCTTCTAGTCCCCTTGACACCTTGTCTATAACATTACAAGAGATTGATATATCGCCTATAAATAGTTTTATTAAAGATAGCCTAGACTTAAAAGGGAAGATTACTGGCACTATCTATGCTGCAGATCTCTATAAAGAGCCTCAAATTGTTGCCACTGTCTTTGTAGATGAAGCTCAAATGTATGGGCACCAAATTGGAAATTTACTGCTTAAAAGTAATTGGAATAATATTGACAAAGTATTTGATATCAACATTTTGAATACTCTAGAAGAGAGAACCCCGTTTATTGTCTCTGGTACATTCCACCCCAGAAGCAACTACCTCAATTTAAATGCCTCTTTAGATAATATGTCGGTCTCCTATTTTGAGCCTTTTCTAATAGATATCATTTCTAAAACCGATGGAAGTATTACCGGGACTCTCTCACTAAAAGGGCCTCTTGATAAACTGAACCTTACAAGCAATAGTGCAATGCTCAACAACTTTTCTTTCTTAGTAGATTTCACGAAAGTGAGATACACTCTAAGTGGTCCTCTGCTTCTTACTCAAGACGGAATTAATCTTAATAATGTTGCAATAAGAGACCGCTTTGGAAATGGAGGTAGAATATATGGTGGGCTATCTTATAAATATTTTAGAGATCTAAAATTAAACACAACTATCCAATTTAGAAATTTAGAAGCCCTTAATACTACAGAGATAGACAACTCTGATTTTTATGGAACTGCCTATGGAACAGGTCAAATATCCATCTCTGGACCATTAAAAAAAATATTGATGGACATAACAGTAACTACCAACCGTAATACTTCAATTCATATACCTCTCTCTGCAGCAACCGAGGCCTCGGGCAACAATCTCCTTACATTTGTAGAACCATACTCAGAAGTTTACGGCCAAAATGGCAACAGAAAAGAGAATTTATTACCTCCACAAGGGACTGATTTACAGGTGAAACTAAAGGCCAATGTTACTCCAGACGCAGCAATGTTAATTGAGATCGATAAAACCGTAGGAGATGTAATAACTGGCTATGGTAGTGGTTTAATCTCTCTAGATATAGATCCATCCAAAGATATTTTTTCTATTCATGGCGATTATATAATCCATAGTGGGTCATATAAATTTGTTCTACAAGGATTTATTGAAAGAGACTTCACTATAGAACCAGGTGGGAATATTGGTTTTAATGGAGATATTCTTAAAACAAATCTAAACCTAACTGCCAATTACAAAACAAAAGCAGCAATAAACACTCTAATTTCCGACACAAGTTCTGTAGCAACTAGAAGGACAGTAGATTGCAGGATAGATATGACTGGACAACTAATGAATCCTAGACTTGGTTTTGGCATTGATATTCCAGATATAGACCCTCTTACAAAATCAAGAGTTAACGCAGCTTTGAATACAGAAGATAAAGTTGTTAGACAGGTTATGTCACTGTTGGTTTCTGGTAGCTTTATCCCCGATGTACAATCTACCATAGTAAACAACTCTACTATTTTATATTCAAATGCCACTGAGGTGCTCTCTAATCAGATTAATAAAATTTTTAATCAATTAGAGATACCTTTAGACCTGAGTTTTAATTACCAACCAGGCCAAAACGGCAGAGATCTTTTTGATGCTGCTGTATCGGCGCAACTATTCAACAATAGAGTAGTAGTTAATGGGAATATAGGTAGTGCCAAGTATATGGATAAATCTGGTGATGTAGTTGGAGACCTAGATGTAGAGGTAAAGCTAGACGACAAAGGTAGGTTTCGTGCAAAAGCATTCTCTCACTCAGCCGATCAATACTCTAACTATCTAGACAATAGCCAAAGAAATGGTATTGGGTTAGTTTACCAAGAAGAGTTTAGCTCTTTCAAAGAGCTCATAAAGAGCCTTTTTACTAGTAAGAAAAAACGAGCTCGGCAATTAGAAAAGCAAAAAGCGGTAATAAAGCCTCGTGAAGATAATCTGTTACCTCTGCCTAAAGTCACAATTGAAGGGCCTTTAATTAAATATCCCCAAAAATAGTCTAGCTATAAAATAACTTTAACAATCTCTCCTATATGTTCTTTATTGTAAGGCCTCTCTACCCTAATATAGTTGCGAGTATAACCATGCATTTTGCCTCCCTTAACCGTATTTTCAAATAGGACCTCCTCTTCTCTACCTCTATTTTGAAGTTCAAAATTAGAGTAAAGCTTAGATGAGAGCTTAGAGAGCATCCGTACTCTTTCGTTTTTTATTTTTGAATTTACCTGATTGACATACTTTGCTGCAGGAGTGTTAGATCTTTTAGAATATGGAAAGAGATGTAAAAAAGAAGGGGCTAGAGATTCAAGAAAATTATATGTATCACTAAAATCACTCTCTGTCTCTCCAGGAAATCCCACAATTACATCTACTCCAATAAATGCATTTGGAATATATCTCCTTATTAGCTCCAATCGTTGAGCAAAAAGCTCTCGGTTATAACGTCTTTTCATAGATGCCAGAATTTTATTGGAACCCGATTGCAAAGGTATATGAAAGTGAGGTAAAAACTTTTTATCTTTTGAGAGAAGAACAATTACCTCTTCTGTTAAAAGGTTAGGCTCTATAGAAGAGACTCTTATTCTTTCTATCCCCTCTGTTCTTACAAGAGCTTTAAGAAGATCGGAAAATGACTCTTTAGTAGATCTCCCAAAATCTCCTGTATTCACACCTGTAAGTACTATCTCTTTAATCCCTTTAGAAGCAATCTCTTGAGCCTCTTGAACCAAAAACTTTATAGAGTGGTTCCTGCTTTTACCTCTAGCAAGAGGAATAGTACAGTAAGAACAGTGGTAGTCGCACCCATCTTGTACTTTAAGAAAAGACCTGGTCCTATCGTCGGAGGAGTAAGCTGGGAAAATTGTCTCTACTTCAGAAATTGCACAAGAAAATGAACGGCCTCCCAATTTC
>JBAYBU010000191.1:0-3666 GCA_041669105.1 Bacteroidales bacterium
CAACCTGTAAAACTGGGACTTGCCGGTGGTCCTTTAATTATTGCAATTTTAATGAGCCGCTTTGGGCCTAAATTAAAACTTGTTACATACACAACAATGAGTGCCAATCTTATGTTAAGAGAAATTGGTATCTCTTTTTTTTTGGCTTGTGTTGGGCTAGATGCCGGTGGAGATTTTGTAGATACAATTGTTAATAAAGGTGGTGCAATTTGGATTTTTTATGGTGTAATAATAACTGTTGTTCCGTTATTAATTATAGGTGCAATCGCTTATCTTAGATACAAAGTTAATTACTTTACATTGATGGGGTTATTATCTGGTAGTACAACAGACCCCCCTGCATTGGCGTTCGCAAACGCATCGGCTGGTAATGATATGCCTGCTGTAAGTTATGCAACGGTCTATCCACTCACAATGTTCCTAAGAGTACTCACGGCACAGCTTCTAATTTTGCTTTTTTAAAGCCTCTCATAATCAATGGGCAATATTAAGAATACCCTATTGTAATTCTACTAATAATAGGGTAACTTCAAACAGTGTAAATTAAAATTATTTGAATATGAAAACATTAAACAAAGTAACATTAATTATTGCTCTGTTTTTAGTTGTAGGGGTTACCATCTCTTGCAACCAATCGGCAAATAAAAAAAGAGAAGCAAAAAGCGCGGCTGATTCAATTGAGGTTGCGCAAATTAGAAATGAACGAATTCTTGAAGCTAAGCTATTTATGCAAAAAGAGTTGGATAGTATGTATTTGCGCATAGATAAACTTGATGAGAATGATCCTGATTTTGCTCAAAAACTAGACAAAGAGTTAGAAGAGTTTCAAGCCAATATGGATAACTTAAACAATCAACTACGTGAAGATGGTTATGAGTTTGACAAAGAGGTGAAAAAAGAGTATGAATCTTGGAAGGAGAGTAGCAAGGAACTCAAAAACAAGGTGACCAAATGGTTAGACAAAGCTGGGGACAATATTGATGAATTAGGAAAAGATGTAAAAAGAAACTTTAAGGAGTTTAAAGAGTCCTTTAAAAAAGAAGATAAGTAATTTTAAAAGAGTCCGTAACAGTTATAAAGTGCGCTACGGACTCTTTTTAAAACTAATTCACTTGAGTCGTTTCAACTGTTTTTTAAACTATTATACAACATAAGCTGTTATTTTTGATGTGAGGATTATAGGTTTACCTTTTCAGAGAGAATTATTATTGTTTATAGAATTTTAAAAAACATCATTTTTGTAAAACCATGAAACGCATTTTGACATACACTTTACTGCTCGTTATACTTACGCTGAGTGTGCACCCTGTCATAATTTTGCATTTTTGCAAAGGTGAGATGCATTCTTTTACAGTTGTTCCTAAAAATGAGGCAAGTTCATATTGTGTTTCGTCTGATATAAACCAATATAACAGTTTTAATTCGCTAATCTCTTATCCTACAATTTTTTCAGAAAGTTGTTGTTTATATAAGAGATTGGAGCTTATTACCGATAACTTCATATTAGAACAGAACAATACACCAATTCAAAAACCTATTGTTTCTTCTTTTTTGAGTCTGTCGGCAATATTAGATTATCTTGCAAACTCACCTATTTCCAGAGCTATAATAAAAAACAATAGTCACATATCTTCAATTGTGTTTTATAGCACCCTCATTAAATTTCTTTCATTTATCTCTGTTTATCGACTTTAACCCATTTTATCTTCAATCTTGTTTATTAACAATTTACTTGATTGACAATAAGTGTCTCTAATATATATTAGAGCTTTTTAAAAAAATCTTAGACACTCATTGTTACAGCTCACAATTTTGTTTAAGAGTGAATTAAAATGTGAAAAATAAATTATCGATAAGCAGATACCGAGATGTTAAATAGAATTATCAATTACTTCCTTAACAATAGATTAATAACCATATTGTTGTTGCTTTTACTAGTGGTATGGGGTTTGTCAACCGCTCCTTTTAATTGGCATGGTGGCATTTTGCCAAAAGACCCTGTTCCTGTAGATGCAATACCAGATATTGGTGAAAATCAGCAGATAGTTGCTACAGAATGGATGGGTCGCTCACCTAAGGATATTCAAGAACAAATAACTTACCCCCTTACAACATCCCTATTGGGCGTTCCTGGTGTTAAAACAATTAGGAGCTCTTCTATGTTTGGAATCTCTTTTATCTATATCATCTTCGATGAAAATATTGAGTTCTATTGGAGCCGTTCTCGGATTTTAGAAAAGTTAAACTCACTCTCTACAGGAATGCTTCCCACTGGTGTTCAACCAAGTTTGGGCCCCGATGCTACTGCATTAGGACAAATATTCTGGTATACACTAGAAGGGCGCAACCCTAAAACAGGCGAACCAACCGGTGGATGGGACCCAGATGAGTTAAGAACAATACAGGACTTTCATGCCAGATACTCACTTACTGCAACAGAAGGAGTGGCCGAGGTTGCTTCAATTGGTGGTTTTGTAAAAGAATACCAGGTAGATATTAACCCCAATGCCATGCGCGCTTTTAATGTATCCATTATGGATATAATGACTGCAATAAATTAACAATATAAAAGAAAAAATAAAAGAGATAGAGACAGGACTACCTCAAAAGGTGTTAGTAGACGGAACTATCTCTAAAGTTACTATTGTTCCTTTTTATGACAGATCTGGATTGATAAAAGAGACCATAGGAACACTCGAGACTGCTCTTACTTTTGAAATTCTCATTAGCATAATTGTAGTTATTGTATTGATATTTAACCTGAGAGCCTCTATTATTATCTCTAGTATTTTACCTATTGCAGTGCTTTCTACCTTTATCCTTATGCGATACCTTAAAATTGATGCAAACATTGTTGCTCTATCTGGTATCGCAATTGCTATTGGGATAATGATTGATATTGGAGTCGTCTTTGTAGAAAATATAATTCGGCATATAGACGAAGATAAAAACCAAAACATTTGCTCTAATATCTGCTTTTTTAATAGGCATAGCCATATTGCCCACTTTAGTCTATTATATATTCTCATTTAGAATAACATCAAAGCAAGTTAGGAAAGCAACAAATATTCTATTAATTATTGCTGGAATAGTCTTTTTTTTAACTACAGGCGAATTAGTCTCTTTGGGTCTTACGTTGATTGGTATCAATAATTATTTTTCTTATTACTGGAAGAGCCCTAAAATATCTAATTATATAAATATTGCAATCGCATTATTGGTGGTTATCTACTCTTTAACAGCTTCTTGGCTACCTATTGGAGCCAATGTTGGACTAGCTAAAAATCTTGTTTTTGTAATGTTGGTTATTGGGGTGATTTTAGGTTTTCTCTGGCTTCTAGTTGTTTTTTACGAAAAAATATTACGCTGGTGCTTGTCAAACAGATGGACATTTATGACGGTGCCTATAATTACAATTTTATTGGGAATAGTAATTTGGATAGGATTCGACAAAACGTTTGGTTTTGCTGCCAATGGAATGGAGGGCATGGGGTGGAAAGCTTTTAGACAAACAAGCTTTTGGCATGCTCCCAGTAGTAAGTTTCCAGGATTAGGTTAGACCGATTTAAGCTAACATGCTTATTATCAGGGCTATATCTTTTTAAAATAGCTATTTTTTAGCTTATTTATAGAAGTTAATTAGCTGAATAACAATACGTTAGATCA
>JBAYBU010000192.1:0-3661 GCA_041669105.1 Bacteroidales bacterium
ATTTTAACAGGATTTTTTGTAGTATGGGTCAAGAAACTTGCTCTTAGGGCAGCATTAAAAAGAGAAAACGGAAATTAACAAAGGTGATAAAAGGAATTTAGTGTAGTAATATGAAAGTAGATAGTCAAAAAAGAATTAAGGTAGCAGAACTCCTCAAAAGAGAACCTGGAGTTTCAGTCCTAGCGAAAGGATGGGTAAGAACTAAAAGGGGCAATAAAAGCATTTCATTCGTTGCGTTGAATGATGGCTCAACCGTAAAAAACATACAAATTATATTTGACTCTTCCCTTTTTAATGAAGAGATACTCAAGAACATTACAACAGGAGCCTGCATAGCTGTAAAGGGCCATTTAACAGCATCTCCTGGAAGTGGACAGGCTGTAGAGATACAGGCAGAAGAAGTTGAAATATATGGCACTGCTTGCCCCAACACATATCCTTTGCAAAAAAAAGGACACACAATGGAGTTCCTTAGAGAAATTGCTCATTTGAGACCTAGAACAAATACTTTTGGATGCGTTCTAAGAATAAGGCACGCTATGGCATTTGCTATTCATAAATACTTTAATGAAAAGGGGTTTTACTATCTTCATACTCCAATTATTACAGCATCAGATGCCGAAGGAGCTGGCGCAATGTTTCAAGTTACCACTTTAAATCTTAACAACTTGCCCAAAAGAGAGGATGGCTCCATAGATTATTCTCAAGACTTTTTTGGTAAACTGGCAAGCCTAACTGTAAGCGGCCAGTTAGAGGGCGAGCTAGGAGCCCTGGCTCTTGGAGCAGTATATACTTTTGGCCCTACATTTAGAGCCGAAAACTCAAATACTCCAAGGCATCTTTCGGAGTTTTGGATGATAGAACCCGAGATGGCTTTCTGTGATATTACCGATAATATGGACGTTGCAGAGGATTTTATCAAGTTTCTAGTAAAATACGCTTTAGATAACTGTAAAGATGATCTTGAATTCCTTAATAATATGTTTGACAAAGAGCTTATAAAAAGACTAGAGGGTGTTGTGAACTCCTCATTCACACGTCTTTCATATACAGAGGGAGTAGATATTCTTATAAAAAGCGGCCAAAAATTTGAGTATCCAGTCTCTTGGGGAGTAGACCTTCAAAGCGAACACGAAAGATACCTTGTAGAGAAACACTTTAACAATCCAGTAATACTTACAGATTATCCTAAAGAGATCAAGGCTTTTTACATGAAGCTAAACAGCGATAATAAAACTGTTAGAGCAATGGATGTTCTCTTTCCAAAAATTGGCGAGATTATAGGGGGGTCAGAAAGAGAAGAGTCTTTTGAAAAATTGGAAGCAAGGATTGATCAGTTAAAATTAGACAAAAGCTCATTATGGTGGTACTTAGAAACTAGGAAATATGGCACTGCACCACACTCGGGCTTTGGTTTGGGATTCGAGAGGTTGCTTCTATTTGTAACTGGAATGGCTAACATACGCGATGTTATCCCATTCCCTCGCACTCCAAAACATGTTGAATTTTAAATAAGAATATATGCTTGTAATTGGGATTGCTGGGGGAACTGGCTCTGGAAAAACTACAGTAGTAAGAGAGATTAAAAAAATCTTACAAGACAATAAAGTTGTAGTAATTAATCAGGACTCCTACTATAAAGACAATAGCCATTTACCTCTTGAACAACGGCTAGAACTTAATTTTGACCACCCAGATTCAATTGACTTTAAACTACTTGTAAAACATATCAAAGAGCTTAAAGCTGGCAAAACTGTAGAAGAGCCAGTCTACTCATACTTGACATGTTCTAGATCTGACACCGAAACTATAGAAGTAAAACCATCCAAAGTGCTTATTGTTGAAGGGATACTTATTTTCACGTGTGCCGAGCTTAGGAACATAATGGACATTAAAATTTTTGTAGATGCCGATGCCGATGATCGCTTAGGAAGAGTTATCACTAGAGATAATATAGAGAGAGGAAGAACTATAGAGAAGGTGCTAGAGAGATATGAAAAAACTGTAAAACCCATGCATCTTCAATTTATAGAGCCAAGTAAAAGATATGCCGATATTATAGTCCCACAAGGGGGGCACAACCAAGTTGCAATTGGTATTCTTCTTGCAACTATAGAGAAAGTGTTAAACAAAAAATAATGTTCAAACGAGACAATAATGTGGGTATTTACTTAACCGTAGCATTTCATCTGTTGTTGCTAATCATTTTTTTAGGCACTAAAATAGATTTTATGCTTCGGGAAGAGAGCTCATTTATTCTCGATTTTACAAAAGAAGAACTCATTGAAGAGATAGCGCGTCAAGAAAAACTAAAAGAAGAGGTAAGCAAAGAGTTAGACGACATACTCTCTGGAAAATCTCTTGTGCGCAATGTTGTTACCGATGCCTCCTCAAAAAGAGGAGAAGCTCTTAAAGATGACAGATTTAAAAATCCCTCTCAAGTATATAACGAAGCTAGAGATTTACAAAAAAAATTAGATGCTGCAAAAAAAGAGGCTGAGGCCAACATGGGTTCCGATGATGTGCCCAACCCTTCTAACAAAGATCAAAAGCCCAAAGAGGAGAGTTACAAGGGTCCATCAGTAGTATCATACCTATTAGTTGGAAGAAAAGCTATGAGCTTGCCAATACCGGTATATAAATGCGTGGCAGGCGGTGATGTAGCCGTTGCTATTATAGTAAACCCAAATGGATACGTAATTAGTGCCACCGTTATACCAGCTAGGTCTCAAGAAGATAAATGTCTTCAAGAATATGCAATAAAAGCGGCAAAATCATCAAGATTTACCGCCTCTTCAGAAGCTCCTAATAGACAAACAGGAGAAATTGTATACCGTTTTATTGCTCAATAGCAATTTTAACCATATTATCTAACTCTAACAGTACAGGATAAAAACCATTATCGTCTAGTGGAGTATATCTTCCAATAAATGCCCTTACATGATTCATTAAAATATCTTTACTCTCTTCCCACTCTGCAGGAGGCACTTTAACTCCATTTTTTAAAACATATTCAAGAAATTCATTCTCAAAATTTTTCCCAGCGAAAAAAGAGGTCAATTCATTTAAGTTTGCAATTTCATTAAGTTGTGGCCTGTAAAGATCGGCCATAAGTGCGCTAAACTTAAAAGTAAGTCCCAAATTTGTAACATTTACAAAAAGAGGAGTTATACCAACAGTGTCAATAGGCACAAATAGATCGGGGGTTATCCCACCTCCACCATAAACTACTCTTCCCGAAAGAGTTCTGTATTTAAGAGAGTCATTAAACTTTATACTATCGGCACTCATCATTTCTCCATGTCTAAATCTTTCAATGATATCATCTCTATAATTCTCCTCTTCATAAGGCTTTTGAATGGATCGGCCTGTAGGAGTATAAAACCTAGCAACCGTCAATCTAATCCCAGAATTATCAGAAAAATAGATAGGCTCCTGAACGAGTCCCTTACCATAAGAGCGCCTACCCACAATCAAGCCCCTATCATTGTCTTGAATAGCTCCTGCAAAAATCTCGCTAGAAGAGGCCGAACCCTCGTCTACTAATACTTTAAGATCAAGATCTCTATATTTTCCATTATTGTCGGCATAAAAATCCTGTCGTTTACGGTGTCTCCCCTGCATATAGACTATTAAAGCTCCCTTTTCAAGAAACTCATTG
>JBAYBU010000193.1:0-3654 GCA_041669105.1 Bacteroidales bacterium
TACTCAAGTTCTGGATATAGATCTTGCTTAGAAAGGTTAAATCCATATTTTTCTCTATCGTTCAATATCGTTTTAAAAGCAATAGCTCTAAAAAGATAACGCCCGGTCTCTTCTACAAACTGAGTATTGTAGTAGTTAGTTTTTGACTGAATATCCATCCTATAACGAACATTTTTGAATCCAGTATTATATGATGCGGCAGCCATTGCCCAAGAGCCAAACTCTTGGTATGCTTTTTTAAAGTAGGCTGCAGCCGCTCTTGTAGATTTTTCTATATTATACCTTTCGTCTATCTCGGTATCTACAACAAGGCCATATTCTCTAGCCGTACCAGCAAGAAATTGCCAATACCCTGCGGCATTTGCGGGGGAGACCAAAGGTTGTAGGCCACTCTCGGCTATACATATATAATAAAGATCTTGGGGTACGCCCTCCTCTTCTAAAATTCTTTTAATTGTATTTCCATATCTATTATCTAGCTGCATAATATAGATCATGGTACCATGAAAATAACTAAGAGTTGTAATCTCTCTTGTAAACGACTCTCGTACATCAAAAAATTCTAAAGGAACCCTCTCTCCTGCAAAATTGGCTTCGGTAGGGATAGGTGGAATTCTTATATCTTGAAAAGAGAAAAGCTCCTCTGAATCGGCATGAGAACAAAAAGAGAGCAACGGAATTAAAACAACAAAGAAACGATTTAAAAAAAACCTCATAAAAAAGTTAGTAAATAGATAAATAGATAGATTTTAAGAGACTAAAGCTTAGTCTCAAAAATTATTCGTAACGTAAAAAAGGATTTGATGCAAGTTCCTTTCCTATTGTTGTATAGGGGCCGTGGCCAGGATACACTTTAAAATCATCCCCTAATTTAACTATTTTATTGAGCAAGCTGTCCATCAATTGGTCATAATCTCCACCAGGTAAATCTGTACGGCCAATACTCCCCGAAAAAAGAGCATCTCCAGTTATTATAAATTTCTCTTCTTTATTATAAAAAGAGACTCCCCCACGAGTATGTCCTGGCGTATACATCACAGTCAATTTAGAGTTACCAAAATTAATTATATCTCCCTCTTGGATATCAATAGTGTCTAGTGGGGGTTGTTCTACATTGTAACCAAACAGTTCACTGTGAGTAGTAGCTCTTTCTAAATGGGGTATGTCATAAGGGTGGATATAAGTTTTAAGAGACCACCTTTTAGCAACAAATGCATTTCCCATTATATGATCGAAATGACCGTGTGTATTAAGTAATTTTACTGGCTTAAGAGAATTTTCCTCTATAAATTTTTCTAATCGCTCCTTCTCACTGCTGGTGTGGCAACCCGGGTCTATAATTACGCACTCATTGGTACTATCCCAGAGCACATAGGTGCATACTCTTAGGTCGTTAAAATAAAAAGTCTTTATCTGTATCATTTTAAATTAATTATCTATTAATATTATTTACCTGCTGTTCCTTCTAGCATAGGAACAAACTTATAATAACCATGTTCACTTTTGGTGAATTTTTCTTTTGAAACCCTATCTATAACTACCATTTTTTGAGTCTCTTCTCCCACGGGGACAACCATTCTGCCACCAATAGAGAGTTGACTAAGTAACTCATTAGGAACCTCTGGAGCTCCACAGGTTATAACTATTCCCTTAAAGGGAGCAAATTGAGGTAGCCCTGCAAATCCATCTCCATAAAACAATAATGGAGTGTGGTACTCTAATTTTACAAGGTTTTTTTGCCCTAGCATATATAAAGATTTTTGCCTTTCAATACTATATACCCTAAAACCCAACTCCAACAGAATTGCTGTTTGATATGCACAACCTGTACCAATTTCTAGAACCTTATCAAACTTATTGACTTTTAAGTGCAATAAGTGACTTTGCATTGCAACAGTATAGGGCTGTGAAATAGTCTGTTTAACACCAATAGGTAAAGGTTTGTCTAAATAAGCTAAATGATCTAACCCATACTCTACAAACATATGTCTTGGCACTTTGCCTATAGCTTCAATAACTCTTTGGTCGAAATTAAATTTTTTCGAAAGCTGTACAGCAAGCTGTCTTCTCCTGCCCTTATGTAGTAAACTATCTAACATAGCACAAAATTAAGAAAATCTTTTTGTAATTTTGCAGAGTATTAGAGATATACCTAAAATTCAATTTATACTATGCATATAGCAATAGCCGGTAATATTGGCAGTGGAAAAACCACATTGACAAGACTTTTATCTAAACATTACAATTGGAATGCAAAATATGAATCAGTAGATACGAATCCATATCTTGCAGATTTTTATGATGATATGCAACGATGGTCTTTTAACCTGCAGGTCTATTTCTTAAAAGAACGATTCAAGGGGATAGTAGAAATCCAAAAAGAGAATAACAACGTAATTCAAGATCGTACTATTTATGAAGATGCTCGTATTTTTGCACCTAACCTTCACTCTATGGGCCTAATGAGCACTCGTGATTTCGAAAATTACAACTCTCTATTTGATCTTATGCTCTCACTTGTAAAAGCACCCGATTTAGTTATCTATCTACGTTCTTCCATCCCCAATTTAGTATCGCAAATTCAAAAAAGAGGTCGTGAATACGAAAGTGGAATTAGAATAGACTACCTGCTAGGGCTAAACGACCGTTACGAAGAGTGGATTGCTAACTATAAAGATGGCAAAGTTCTTATCGTAGATGTAGACAAAATAAAATTTGAAGAAAACCCCGAGCATCTCAGTCAAGTAATAGACCGCATAGATGCACTACAGCACGGGCTATTTTAACACTTTAATTATTGCTTTTCATAGTGCCGAGTATCGGGCTCTACTTAAGTAATCCTGTAAGATCTCGTATTTGCTGTTTGGCAATTTTCCAGCGAGGGATATCTATTTTGGGGCCTATTACTTCTACAACTTTTGCCGCCACTATTGAACCTACCTCACCACAATCTTTAAGAGAAAGTCCGTACGAATGTGCAAATAAAAATCCAGCCGCATAGATATCTCCAGCTCCTGTAGCATCTCTGGTGTCTGCAGGCCAAGCTTTGATATAGTGATATTCATTGCCACTTTTTATCATAGAGCCATCTTTCCCTATTTTAACAACAGCTATATCGCATATCTTTGCCAACTCATCCAAAGCCTTTCTAGGTTCCATTTTGGTAAACACCTGTGCTTCTGTCTCGTTTGCAAAAACAATATCTACATAATCCCTTATTATTTCAAGCAAAAATGGGTAATTGCTCTCTACAACATTATAACTTGCCATATCTATAGAGATTATCATTCCTGCATCTTTGGCAAGCTCAACAGCTTTTCGTAACAATTCGTGATTCTGAACAAGATAGCCCTCAATATGAAAATAATCGTGGCCTTGAAACTGCTCGGGAGAGAGATCTTGGGAGCCCATCTCGATAGATGCTCCCAAATAAACAGCAAAAGTTCTCTCGGCATTAGGAGCAGTAATAAATACCATTGCTCTACCCGAAGGTGCACTCCCTTTAAAAAGAGTAGATTTTATTCCATTCCTGGTTAAGTCCGACTTAAAAAGAGAGCCTAGCTCGTCATTCCCAACCTTGCCTATAAAAGTAGAGGGCATTCCCAAAACAGCTGTAGCAGTAATAGTGTTTGCAGCAGAGCCACCGGCCACATA
>JBAYBU010000194.1:0-3632 GCA_041669105.1 Bacteroidales bacterium
AATTAACCCAATGGTGTAAAGGTTGCTAACTGCCTCTATTTTCTCTTTACTTTTGCGTATGAGACTACCAGCTAAGTAGCCAAAGAGTACAGTAGCTGTTCCAGATAGAACTCCAAGCAACCCCTCGGGGTCAAATGGTATCCCAAATCCTTTATATACATGAGAGGCACCAACGATTGCTACATCTATTGCTCCCGAAATATTCCCCTCTTTAGAGAAAGGAGAGTCGCTGCCAAAAAGCAAAAGAATGAGTAGGTGGGCGGTCATAAGAGAGACTCCTGCAATAATAATTTTTTTAGGTTTTTGTAACCATAATGCAAGTAGAGCTCCAAATAGATAACAGAGTGCTATCCTTTGAAGCACACCAAAGATACGCAGCGACCCCATGTAATTGAGCCAGTTTTGAGTAAACGAGAGATCTACGGCAGGGTTGGTGTTATAGAAAGGAAATGCGTTTAACAGTAAACCAGTAAGAAAAATAAGAGCACTTCTTTTTATCACTTTGTTTGCCGAAGCATGGTTTAGGGTGTCGTTGTATTTTGCAAATGCAAAGGAGAGTGCAGCACCTACAATAAAAAGGAAGAAAGGGAAAACCAAATCTGTTGGTGTACATCCGTGCCAAGAGGCATGCTTTAATGGTGGGAAAATTTTAGACCATGTGCCTGGGTTATTTACTAAGATCATTCCAGCAATAGTCATTCCGCGAAGTACATCAAGTGCAGTGTACCTGTTTGATAAGGTTTTATCCATCTGATTTATATTTTGGACTTTTAAAAAAATGACATTTGTGAGGTAAAAGTAACCTTTTTAAATATATTTGTCTTTATTATGGAGCTTTTTTATACAAATAAGATAGTTGATAATAGTGCTGTTTTAGACCAACAGGAGACTATTCATTGCACAAAGGTACTTAGGCATAAGCCTGGTGATATTATCAATTTTACAGATGGTAAGGGACATCTCTTTTATGGCAGGTTGCTTGAGAGTAAGGGAAAGGAGGCGGGTATTGAGATATTGAGGTGCGAGACGGGTGCTGATTCTAGTCCATACTATTTACATATAGCAGTGGCTCTTACTAAAAACTATGATAGATTTGAGTGGTTCTTAGAAAAAGCTGTAGAAATTGGTGTAGATAGGGTAACTCCGCTTGTTTGTGAACATTCTGAGAGAAGAGTTTTTAAATTTGAGAGGGCGCAGCGATTAATCCTCTCGGCATCTAAGCAATCTTTAAAAACTTTTTTCCCGATCTTAGATGATATTGTTAAGTCGCACGATTTTATTACCACTTTGGTGGATTATGAAAATACTTTATTAGACAATTCTGCTAACGATAATGCACATAAAAACGCGCTTAAGATAATGGGACATTGCCGAGATGGCGAAAAAGAGGCGATTACCTCAATTCTTGGTGCAGCTAAAGGATCTTGGGTAGCTGAAATTGATAAACAATCTAAGGCAGGTAAGCCTCATATTATTATTATGATTGGTCCCGAGGGAGATTTCTCGGTAGAGGAGATTGAGTTGGCTTTAAAAAGTGAATTTAAAATAATGCATCTAGGCAGTTCTAGAATGAGGGTAGAGACTGCTGCTATTACTGCTGTCACTGCAGTTTATCTCAATTATCTGGAGAGTAAATAAATTATGTACCCTATATAAATTATAAGAAGTATGGCTCCCTCGGTCCTGTTTATGTTTTTTCTTTTTCCTCTGCCTGCAAAATAGAGAACTAACAGCGTTGCAAAGCCTGCCATTAGAACATCTATCATATTTTCATTGGCAAATGGGAGCGGTAGAATGGTAGAACTTATCCCGAGAATAAAGAATATGTTAAAGATATTAGAGCCTACTACGTTACCTATTGCTATATCGCTATTTCCTCTAAATGCTGCTACTACGCTAGTGGCAAGTTCTGGAAGGGATGTACCTACTGCTACAATTGTAAGCCCTATTACAGTGTCGCTCATGCCCCAGTTTTTGGCAAGCTGTGTGGCACTTTTTACGATGAGTTCTCCTCCATAGATAAGTGCGATTATCCCTCCAAGTACCATAACTGACGAGAGCCATATCGAATATGTTTTTTTTGGAATTTCTCTCTCTTCTTTAGACTCGTTGCTAGATAATTCTCCTTTTTTTGCCGATAAAAATATATAGTAGAGGAAAATAGAGAAAAAGAGTAGCAAGATTAAACCGTCTGAGCGATCTATAACGCCAGCATCTATAACACCAGTAGTTCCATCTAAAAAGTAGTCTCCTGCTACAAAGATGAGTGCGACAGAGGCCAATACTGCAAATGGAATTTCTACTTTTATAAGAGAACTTTTTAGTGGTATAGGTTTGATTAGTGCCGAAATCCCAATAATTACTAAAAAGTTAAATATATTACTACCAACTACGTTACCAATGGCCATTCCAGCTTGTCCATCTAAGCTCGCTAAAATATTGACGGCAAGTTCTGGAGCCGAAGTGCCAATAGAGACAATAGTAAGCCCAATAATAAGATCAGAAACATTGAGTCTTTTTGCTATTGCAGATGCCCCTTCAACAAGGTAATCTGCACCTGCTATTAGCAATACAAACCCAATAATTAAAAGTAGATAGTGTAATATCATCTATTTATTTGCGTATTATTTTTACCCGGTTACTGTTATCCAAAGAGAGTATAGAAGAGACACTTAAAGTGCTTTCGGGTGAGTCGTGGTCTTCTGTTATCCAATCTACACTGTCATAGATATGGTCTTCTATATCTTCTATACAAATTCTCATAATATCTGCAGAATTTCCTATAACAGGAATAGTCGCTACAATTGGTTTGTTAAACCGGTGGAGTAAAGTTAAACAAAATGGGTGATCTGGAATCCTTATAGCTACCGATCCATCTTTGCCCAAAACTCCGTTTGCCAGCGCGACTCCTTTTGGATAAACTATTGTGAGTGGAGTGTCGCTTACCTGAGCAACTTCAAGAGCAATAGCTGGGATATCTTGTACATAGTGGGCAACCATGTTCATGTCTGAGGCTAAAATGACAAGCCCACAACCCTCTTCTCTCTCTGTGAGTTCTAACAACTCTTTTACCGCTTCTTGGTTTGTTGCATCGCACCCTAGCGCAGGTACGGTGTCTGTATTGTAAATTATGAGGCCTCCATTTTTGATAACCTCAAGAGCCTCTTTAATCTCATTTTGACTCATAATTTATTTTCAGTTAATTTAGGTATTATTTTATGTTTAGCAATTGCTTTTTTATAAAGCTCAAAAATTCTCTCGGCAACCTTATCGTCTCTAAAATTTTTTGCATGGGCGTAACCTCTCTCAATCATGCTTGTTTTTAGAGTAGGGGAAGAGAGTACCATCTCGATTTTATCGGCAATGTCACTAGGAGAGTCGGGATTGGCATAGAGTGCCGAATCGCCTCCAGTTTCTAGCATAGAAGAGCCTCCACTAGTTATTACAGGGATTCCATAGGTGATTCCCTCTAATACAGGAATCCCGAATCCTTCAAAAAAAGAGACGTAAACAAGGCACTCTGCAAGTGAGTAAAGAGCAGGGATAAGAGTAAAATCGGCATCGTGTACCATTACCACTCTATCTTTTACCCCAAGCCTTTCTGCTATTGCTTTAACTTTTATTGCATAGGG
>JBAYBU010000195.1:0-3625 GCA_041669105.1 Bacteroidales bacterium
AGCGTTATAAAGACAACAAAGTAGAGTATGTAAATGAGATAATTAATGAGATGATTCCTGTTATAGCTACAGAGGAGTTGGCAGATTATATAGATGTTTTTACAGAAAAAGGCTTTTTCTCGGTAGAAGATACAGATAGAATTTTTAATGCTGGTATGAAGTATGGATTAAGAGCTAAGATACATGCAAACCAAATGAGCTTCTCTGGGGGAGTGCAAGTAGCTGCTAAATACGATGCAATATCGGCAGATCATCTTGAGTTTACAGCTGAGGCAGAGTTTAAGGCTCTAAAGAAGAGTGGCACTATTGCAACGCTGTTGCCAGGTTCTACTTTTTTTCTTGAGATGAATTATGCTCCTGCTAGAGAGATGCTCAACTATGGGCTACCTATTGCAATTGCAACAAACTATAACCCAGGCTCTTCACCTTCGGGAGACATGAAATTTATGATGGCTCTGGCCTCACTTAAAATGAAACTTACTCCAGAAGAGATAATAAATGCTGCCACTATAAATGGAGCTTTTGCTATGGGCTTAGCAGAGACCCATGGAAGCATAGCTAAAGGAAAGGTTGCAAATCTAATTATTACCAGGCCTATACCATCGTATGAGTATATTCCCTACGCCTTTACCACACCATTGGTAAATACTCTTATTTTAAACGGAAAAAATATTACAGGATAATACTCTGTATAGGTTATAAACTTTTAAATAAATTTAACATGTACAAATTTAACACACCACTAGGAGAGATTAAAGTTAAAATATTGGGTCATGCATCTCTTTTTATAGAATGGAATGGAAAAAATATTTTTGTAGACCCCTATAGTGAAGTTGCCGATTACTCTAAAGAGCCCTCTGCAGATTTGGTGCTTCTTACCCACCATCACTACGATCATTTAGATAAAGAGGCACTTAAATACATTTTAAAGAAAGAGAGTATTGTGGTAGCTACTAAGATTTGCAAAGAGGAGTTGTCACAGGTTAATGCTTTAACTCAAGGGGACACTTTCAATTACAAGGGGATAGATATTACAGCAGTATATGCCTATAATATTAAAAATAAAAATGACCAAGGAGAGCCTTTCCACCCAAGAGGTGAGGGAAATGGCTATATATTAGACTTTAATGGTTACAGACTATATATTGCTGGAGATACAGAGCATATTCCAGAGATGAAAGAGTTGGGAGAGATAGACCTAGCCTTTGTGCCTAAGAATTTGCCCTACACAATGAGCGATCAAATGTTTGCAGAAGCTGTTAAAACTGTAATGCCTAAGCAGCTCTTTGCAATTCATTATTTTGAGATAGATGTTCCTAAGCTTAAAGCTATGATGCCGCAAGGTGTAGAGTTGTTAAATAAAAAATGATCTTAAATATTTGTAATTATAATGAATAGAAGACTTATTGAGTGTGTCCCTAATTTTAGTGAAGGGAGAAACTTGCAATCTATTAGGCAAATAACAGACGTTATTGAGCAGGTAGAGGGGGTTAAACTCTTAAATGTAGACCCTGGTTTTGCAACTAATAGAACTGTTGTAACTTTTGTAGGTGAGCCAGAAAGCGTAGTAGAGGCAGCTTTTTTGGTAATTAAAAAAGCTGCAGAAATTATTGATATGAGACACCACAGTGGGGAACATCCAAGAATGGGTGCAACCGATGTTTGCCCACTTATTCCAATCTCTGGTATTTCAATGGAAGAGACTGTTAAATTTGCACAACAGCTTGCCAAAAGGGTGGGAGATGAGTTGCAAATTCCTGTCTATTGCTACGAGAGTGCGGCGCGCTCTCCAGAGAGAAGGAATCTTGCAAATTGTAGAAAGGGAGAGTATGAGGGGTTGAAAGTTAAGATTGAGAGCCCAGAGTGGAAGCCAGATTTTGGCCCTGCTTTTTTTAGTGACCATGTAGCTCACACTGGTGCTACTGCAATTGGTGCAAGGGATTTTCTTATTGCTATTAATTTCAATCTAAATACAACGTCTACTAGAAGAGCAAACGCTATTGCTTATGATGTTCGTGAAAAGGGACGCAAGAAAAGAGAGGGAGATTCGTTAACTGGAAAGGTTATTAAAGACCAACAGGATAATGTTCTATGGACGCCTGGAACTCTAAAGGGTTGTAAGGCAATTGGTTGGTATATAGAGGAGTATGGCATTGCTCAAGTCTCTATGAATGTAACAGATATAAATGCAACTCCTGTCCACATTGCCTTTGACGAGGTAGCCAGCAAGGCAGCGGCGCGTGGTATAAGGGTAACAGGCAGCGAAATAGTTGGGCTAGTCCCTAAGAGGGTGCTTATAGATGCTGGTAAATATTATTTGGCAATGCAGAGCCGTTCTGCAGGTATTGCCGAAGAGGAGATTATTAAGATAGCTGTAAAGTCTATGGGATTAGATGATCTAAAGCCTTTTAATGCTAAAGAGAAGGTTGTTGAATATCTTATAGAGAGTGAGGTTGAAAAAAGATTAATTGATCTTACTTGTAAAGGGTTTGCTCAAGAAACTGCTAGTGAATCTACTGCCCCAGGAGGTGGGTCAATATCGGCCTATATGGGTTCTTTAGGAGCTGCTTTGGGTACAATGGTAGCTAATCTATCGGCACATAAAGCGGGATGGGACCACAGGTGGGAGTACTTTGCAGAGTGGGCAGAGAAGGGCCAGAAAATTATGGATGAGATGCTCTATTTGGTAGATGAAGATACCAACTCATTTAAAATGATAATAGATGCATTTGGGCTTCCTAAAACTACAGAGGCAGAAAAACAGGCAAGGAGTAACGCTATACAGAATGCCACTTTGTATGCAACAGAGATACCACTTAGAACAATGCAGGTTGCATTTAGTGCTTTTGACATCTCTGAGGCTATGGTAAAGGAGGGTATCCCATCTTCGGTTTCCGATGCAGGAGTTGGTGCGCTTGCTCTTAGAGCTGCTATATTTGGTGGCTATATGAACGTGAAAATAAATTCACACGAGCTCAAAGACAGAGAGCTTGCAAATAGACTAGTTAAAGAGGCGCAGGAGATTATGGACAAGACAACTGAGCGTGAAAAAGAGATTACCTCTTTAGTTTTTAAGACGCTGGATAAATAATTTAACAAAGAACACGAACTATATTTATGACTCATAGGGCAAGAAACTCCGCCAGATAACAAGAAATGGTGGTGCGACCTCTTTAACTGAGGACTACATAGACATCTCTGGCACTCAGGTAAACTACCACTTTTTGGAAGATGGAATGTGAGGGATCCGTTGGCAGAAGATTATTACTCTTTATCTCCTTATGGCTACTGCGCAGGGAATCCAATCAAATATATAGATGTTAACGGTGAATTTATTGACACCATTATTGGAGCCGTTGTTGGTGGAGTTGCCAGGGCTTATGACTCTTACAAGAAAGGCGGTGATGTATGGGCAGGTGCTGCAGAAGGTGCTGTTTCTGGAGCAATAGCTGGAGCAACCGTTGATTTAGCAGTTGCGGCTACAGTTGCCACAGGAGGCGGTGCTTTAGTTGTCATTGGCGCAGGAGCGACAGCAGGAGCGATTGGAGGTGCTGCTGGTGCTGTTGCAGGTGATGCAATCGGACAGGTAGTAACAAGTGTAAATAAGGGAAGTAGTATTTCAAAT
>JBAYBU010000196.1:0-3623 GCA_041669105.1 Bacteroidales bacterium
AGAGTGCCTCACTACCACTGTATGGGTTATAAGAGTTTACTAAAACATATTCAATATTGGGCCCAACAGACAAAGCTGTGTTAGAAGGAAGGGTCCAAGGTGTTGTTGTCCAAGCTATCATATAAATAGGGATCTCTTTTTTTGAAGAGTGAGCACCTATACTATATAAAAATTCCGATCTACTATCTCTTATAACTTTAAACTGTGCAACACAAGTAGTGTCTGTCACATCTTTATAACAACCTGGTTGGTTTAGCTCATGAGTACTAAGACCCGTACCCGCTGCCGGAGAAAAGGGCTGAATAGAATATCCCTTATAGAGATAGCCTTTTTCATAAATCACCTTAAGTAAATACCACAAAGTCTCTATATATCTATTGTCATAAGTAATATAGGGTTCGTTCATATCTACCCAATAACCTATCTGCTCGGTAAGAATCTCCCACTCTTTTGTATATTTCATTACCTCTTTGCGGCACGCAGCATTATACTCATCTACAGTAATAGATTTTCCAATATCCTCTTTAGTTATACCCAACATCTTTTCTACACTAAGCTCAACAGGGAGGCCATGAGTGTCCCAACCAGCTTTTCTCTCAACTAAAAAGCCTTTTTGAGTCTTATATCTACAAAACACATCTTTGATAGCCCTTGCCATAACATGGTGAATACCAGGCATACCATTTGCCGAAGGTGGCCCTTCATGAAAAATAAACTTTGGAGCCCCCTCCCTTTGAGAAAGAGTTTTCGCAAAACAATTTTCCTTATTCCACATCTTTAATATAGAGTTATTTATCTCTACAAGATCTAAATTTTTGTATTCGGCAAATTTCATATCGGGGTTTTTCTGAGTTTGCAAAGATACGATTATTCGTTACTTTTGAAAAAAAATAATTATGGGTTTTTCTATCAGCACTGTAGATATTTTTATCCTTATCTGTTTTATCCCAGCCGTTATAGGTGGATTGTTTAACGGCCTAGTAAGGCAAATTGCATCGCTTGCAGCTTTATTATTGGGGATCTGGGCCGGTTGGCATTTCTCAGAAACCCTCTCCCAAGGAATACGCCTATGGTTCAAGACAGAAAATAGCATCATCAATATTATCTCCTTTGCAATAATATTTATTATTGTACTGATTCTAGTTAATTTTATTGGAAAAGGGCTTTCAAGAATTATTAGATTTGCTCTTTTAGGATGGCTAGACAAACTATTAGGAGTAGTTTTTGGAATAATAAAATATAGCCTTATTCTTAGTGTAATTATCTATTTTGTTACTTCGCTAGATGCTTTGTATAGCATTATACCTGCGCATCACTTTGCTGAGTCTAAGTTATATCCAATTATAGAATCTATTGCACCTGCTGTTTTCCCTTATTTAGAAAATGTAAAAATTTTCTAAAATCCTCTATTATTGCATGCATGGTAAAATCTTTAGTTGATTTTACATTTCTACCCTTTTTTTCTAAATTTTTAGTATAGATTAGCTTTTAGAAACGGGTAAGTTTTTAGTGGTGCGAGCTTCTCTTATGAGCAAAAGAGTGTGTGGTAGATTGCTTCCCGTTTCTTTTTTAATTTGCCGAGGCCAATTTAGGGTCTAAGTTTAAATGAAGAGAGAGAATAATGGGGAGGTTGGGTAAAATGTTTAACATAAATAAAATATGGCTATCGGTAAAAGTTAAACAAAAAGATAGAAGTGACTGTGGAGCAGCAGCTTTGGCCTCGGTAGCAGCTCATAAGGGATTAAAAATAAGTGTTTCATTAATAAGATATCTTAGTGGTACCGACTCTTCTGGCACTACAATAAAAGGGCTCAAAGAGGCAGCTCAAAAACTCGGCTTACAAGCAGAGGCCTATAGAGGGACAATGGACTCTCTAGAGAAAATCCCAAAACCGGCAATACTTCATTTAAAAAAAGAGGATGGTTATCTCCATTATGTTGTATTATCTAAATATAAAAAAGGAAAATTCTATATAATGGACCCAGCTCTGGGAGAGCTTATAAAGAGACCCGCAAATAAACTATTAGATGAGTGGACAGGGATCCTTATCCTTTTTGGTAACTCCACAAATATTAAAACCGACGAGCAATCAAACATTCAGATGCTCCCTCATCTCAAACAACTTGCGCAAGTTATATGCAATAAATGGAAAGTGTTTCCTGTAACTCTCTTAATCTCTATACTCCATATTGCAGCGATGCTTGCTACAGCCTTTTTTATAAAAGAGCTACTAGATGTGGTAATCCCTCAAGGAGATTTAGAGAGGTTAAAAATACTCTCGGCCTTTATGATTGCAATTATAGCCCTCTCGGTTATCCTATCAATTTTACGCTCGAAAATCCTTTTAAAAACCTCTATCCACACAGATAAAAAACTTATATCTGAATATTTAGAACATCTCTACCATATCCCCCTCCCTTGCTTTAATTCATTTAAAACAGGAGAACTCACCTCAAGAGTTTCTGATGTTTACAGAATAAGAAATCTTATCGCAGGCACCATTCCAGAAACTATCGTAGCACTAGTAACGCTATTTTTTTCATTGATAGTTTTGTTTGCTCTAAACTCAAACTTGGCATTGCTCTGTACTCTCTTTATCCCTCTCTATATTTCAATTTTTCTTATTCATGATAGGGTAAATAAGCCACTTTTGAAAAAACTAATGGAAAAGGGATCCCTTTTACAAAGTAATATTATTGAGAATCTACGTTCTATGGCTACCATAAGAAATTTTGGAGTAGAGTCTTTGGCTCTAGCTAAATCGGGGGTAAAACTCAAAGAGCTTAATGAGACCATAAAGAGTACTAGCAAAGCAGCAATTTATGCAGGAGAAGCAGCAGATTTTACATCTAGAACATTAACTGTAACTGTATTATGGTTTGGAGGTATTGCTGTTATAGCAGGGAAACTTACTTTAGGAGAGATGATCTCTTTTTACACTATAACTGCTGTGTTTGCTTCTCCTTTACAGGAGTTAGCCTCTGCCTTTTCCTCTTTTAGAGAGGGGTTTATAGCCTCTTCTAGGCTTTATGATATTCTCTCTTTGCAAAAAGAGATATTAGAAGTTAAATATCCTGCCAAACAAAAGGATAAAAATTCTAATATCCAAGAAGAGAAATATGCTCACTATCTAAAAAAACAGAGTGAGTGTAAAATAGTTGCTAAAGAACTCTCTTTTGGTTACCCAGGCAAATCATTACTTTTTGAAAATCTCTCTTTTACCCTAGAAAGCGGCAAAATTTTACTGCTAAGTGGTGGGAGCGGATGTGGAAAAAGCACCGTAATATCCCTTCTTATGAGACACTTAAAGCCAGTTTCGGGAAGCCTCTCTTGGAGTGGAAGCAATTTTGACTCATTAGATAAATGGAGGAGAAACATTGCTGTAGTTCCCCAAAACCCCGATCTATACGGGCAGAGTATAATGGAGTGTATAATGTTGGGAAGGAAAATAGAAGATGATATCGATTATTTTAACTCTCTCACCAAAGAGTTAAAGCTTAATAAAATGGCCGATAGACTTCTATATGGATTCTATACGCATCCAGGCGAAGGTGGCTCTATGCTCTCTAGGGGAGAACAACAGAGGATTGCTTTTGCACGAGCAGCAATGAAAAGAGCTCCTG
>JBAYBU010000197.1:0-3622 GCA_041669105.1 Bacteroidales bacterium
AGTTGCAGCATTGATGTTTGAATTTTTACCTCTTATACCGTGGGAATCAGATATAGAAGACAATCTTATCAATGCCCTTATTGGAGGTACAATGAGTGGAATTGGGATTGGAATCATATTTATGCAGGGTGGCAGCACCGGTGGGACAGATATTATTGCACTAATTATTGCTAAATATAGAGAGACCTCTCCAGGACGTGTTTTTCTTTACTGCGATCTTTTTATAGTAGGATCGGTCTACTTTATTCCTGGCAAAGAGCTCTCCGATGTTATTTATGGATACATCCAAATGGTCTCTTTCTCTTACGTAATAGATATGATACTTACTGGGAACAGTCAAAGCGTTCAAGTATTAATATTTTCTTCTAAATTTTCTAAAATTGCAGAAAGAGTAAACAACGAAATTCAAAGAGGAGTAACAGCGCTTTCATCTATGGGTTGGTACTCCAAAGAGAAGAGTAAAGTTTTAATTATTGTATTAAGGAAATCACAGTTGCCACAAATTACCGAAATTGTTAAAACAACAGATAGAGATGCCTTTATGACAGTAAATAAAGTTACAAGCGTTTATGGACAAGGATTTGATCAAATTAAAGCAGGCAAAATAAAATGGAGAAAAGAACCAAAAGAGTCTTAACAGAGATAAAAGAGTATATCGTCATTTTGTTTGGAATGTTTATTTACACCCTAGGCTGGGTGTTCTTTCTTATTCCTAACGGATTAGTAGGTGGCGGAGTAACAGGCATCTCTGCAGTTATCTATTATACAACTGGATTTCCTGTGAGTTATTCATTTTTTCTTATGAATGGATTGCTCCTTGCAATTGCTCTAAAGATTTTAGGCAAAACATTTGGAGTTAAAACTGTTTTTGCAATCATTGCAGGAACGATATTCTTAAGAATATTACCCGACCTAATACCTTCAGATCTTATTCAAAATATAGCTATAGATAACGGTAAGTTACTCTCGGCAATTATTGGAGGTGGGCTAGCAGGAGCCGGTATTGCCATTAATTTTACCCAAGGAGGGAGTACTGGAGGGACAGATATCATTGCACTTATGATAAATAAATATCGCAACATGTCTCCTGGGCGCCTTATCCTAATGATGGATGTTATTATTGTGGCCAGCTCCCTAATAATCCCTACAGAAGCTGGCGTTGGGCAGAGGGTTGCAATTATTATTTATGGTTTTATTCTAATTAGCGTAACTGGCTATACAGTAGATATGGTAATTTCTGGAGCACAACAATCTGTTCAAATGTTCATCTTCTCCCACCATCACGATGCCATAGCCAATAGGATTACCTCTATTGGCAGAGGAGTAACAGTAATTGACTCTATGGGTTGGTTTACAAAAGAGGAGGGGAAAATACTTATGACAGTGGTAAGAAAGGCAGAGAGCAGTTTTGTTTTTAAAGCTGTAAAAGAGATTGATAAAAAAGCATTTATAAGTGTAAGTAATGCTACAGGAGTTTATGGTCAAGGGTTTGAAGCAATAAAAAAATAAGACGACTCTTTTTACATATCAAAAAAGCAATTTTCACACAAAAGAGATAAATGTCTATACTTTAGTTGTTTAGTTGAATCCAATCTACATTATTTTATGTAGATTTGGGCACCTAACTTAAAACTAAATAATATGGAACAAGTACAAGCCGTTAGAGAAGTCTTTATGGGATTAGGATCTCTCATTACAGTTACTCTTTTTATTTTCGTTTTATATATCTTATTCTATTTACGATTTAATAAAAACCTAGATAGTGAAAGTAAAATATTACTAACATCACTTGCAGTTAATACTCTCTTTATCTTTTTTTTATGTATTGTTAAGCACTATATCTCTGAATATACCACACATACATATCCCGATGGTACAAAATATATTATTGCAGGCAGCGTTTTACAACTCTATTTACCCATTCAGATATATACTTTACAACGTTCATACGGCTATTTTTCTAAGTTAAGAGATGTAATTACACTATCGGCTACTGTCTTTCTCTTAAATATTCTTCTTGTTACGATTTCATTTTTTATTGAGATAGAAAAATTAATTATTTTACAATACTTTATTCAGATAGTTATAATAACCACTATTTTATTTCAGTGCTACTCTCTTAGTTCTAGCTTTAAAGAAGTTTTTAGCGCTTCTAATGAAAATTCATTTTCTCTTAAAGGAGACGTCTTTCTATTTATTACATCCTCCGCTATAGCTCTCTTGCTTGCACTCTCTCTTTTTACTAACCTAACACCTTGCAAAAGAGAAGCTCTAAAAATAGTTCTGGGGCTTATTAATATGATATTAATCATTAAAGTGCTCCACAAATCATCAGCCGAAAAACTAACTTCACTTAAAAAAAGTAATAGTGGCAACTTTTTTCCTGCGTCAAATAATGATTTTTTCAATCAAAAAAAAGAGGAGGATCTTAAAAACAGGCTTCTAAATTATTTTGAAACAGAAAAACCATATCTAAATCCAAAGCTCACCATTAATGAGGTTGCACTCTATTTATATTCTAATAAAACATACCTTTCTAGACTTATCAATGATCAGTATAATAATAATTTTAGCCAGTTTGTAAATTTTTACAGAATTAAAGTTGCTAAAGAGCTCTTTTCAAAAAACAACCAAATGACTATTCATCAACTTTGTGACCTATCGGGTTTTGGATCTATGGCCACGTTTACCATGGCTTTTCGTTTATACATTGGGAGTTCACCTGCAGAGTGGTGTAAAGAACAGAGAATAAAAGCTCATAATGAGAGAGATGAAGAGAAAGAATAATATCTTTTATAAGAAAATATTTACATATTTTACGAGTGATAAATTATATCTCAAAGGGAAAAAAACCAACCTTCTGCTATCATGTAAGCAGTATAATTCTATAATAAAAAAAAGCGATCAATTATTATTAGAAGAGAAGCTCTTCTTAAATAACAACCTTACAATAGTAGAGCTAGCAAAAGAGGTAGGAACAAACAGAACTTACCTTTACAAGTCCATTAAGTGTGTTAAAAATCAATCTTTTTCTCAATATATAAACAACAACCGAATTGAATACTCTAAACAGCTTATAAAAGAGACACTTTACAATTCTGAAACGGGTATAGATAACTCAGGTATGACCACAGAAGATTACGCGATTGCCTCTGGCTTCTCTTCTGGCAGAAACTTTGTTAGATGGTTTAAATTAAAAGAAGGCATAACACCTACCCAATATAAAAACGCTCTCCTTTGGAAAGTTAGAGAGTAATTAACTAAAGTTTCCCACCTAGCACATGCTTTATACAGATAAGTGAACAGCATGAGCTCATTGCCACTTGCTACAATTCATTGATTAACAGAGATATCACTTTTAATGGCTCTCCCTTTTAGGGGAGCCAATAAAAGTTAACTATCACATAATGAACATTTTACTCCCAATAACACAAGTAGTTGCCAAAAACCTCGGCGATGGATTTAGATGAATAAAGACATATTGGCCTCTTCGCTTCTCTCGAGGTAAGTGGCTACTCCTGCAAAGTTTACTCCATCCATGAGTTCTTCTTCTTGAATACCCATTACATCCATACTCATAGTGCAGGCAATAAATTCTACTCCATTAATTTGTGCTTGTTCA
>JBAYBU010000198.1:0-3621 GCA_041669105.1 Bacteroidales bacterium
CACCACTCTCTCCACTCACTAAAACTTGAGTTGTGGCTGTGGCTTCGGGGAAAGGGTATTTACCATGCATTTCCGAAACAAAAAATTTACGGAAAGGGATCAAGAATAAGATACCAAGAACGCCCCCCAACAGGGAACTCATAAATACTTTTGCGAAATCTACAGTGAGTTCGGGGTATTGTGCTTGAAGTATATATAGTGCAGGCATAGTAAAAATTGCTCCTGCTACAATAGCTCCAGAACTAGCTCCTATAGATTGGATAATTACGTTCTCTCCTAATGCGTTTTTCCTTTTCATGGCACCTGAAAGGCCTACTGCAATAATTGCTATGGGAATGGCAGCTTCAAACACTTGCCCTACCTTTAAACCTAGATAGGCAGCTGCTGCAGAGAAAATAATTGTCATTATTATACCCATAAAAACAGACCACGGAGTAACTTCGGGGTAGACTTTATTTGGGTTCATAATTGGCTTATACTCTTCTCCTTGCTTTAGTTTTCGATAGGCATTTTCTGGGAGCCCTTTTGGTTTTTTCTTCTCTTGTTCCATGGTTTGTTAGGTTTTTGTGAACAAATATAGCGATTTTATGATTATTTCGTTTATCTTTGCCACTGTAATGAAAAACAATAGCCTTCATATTAATTTTAATTTTAATCATAGACACGTCCGACGATGTGCCTAGGAAGGGCATTTTTTAACTGGCCAGTCTGGCCAAAAGAACGCAGGTGTACTCTCCTGTAACAATTTAAACATTTGGTATTTTTTAATTTTGTTTATTTCTAAGATGAATGTAAACATTTATGTGGCAGATTCGAGCCATGTTATATATGCAGATGCAATCTGTGAGTTAATTCAAAAATCGGCTCTTGAACGGGGAACTGGTATAGCTAAAAGATCTCCAGAGTATATTGCTCAAAAGATGATTACTAGAAGAGCAGTTATTGCTCTTGATGGAAAGGAGCTTGTGGGGTTTTCCTATATAGAGACCTGGAGTCATAGTAAGTTTGTGGCAAATTCGGGGTTAATAGTGGCTCATAAATATAGATCTTTTGGTTTTGCAAAAAAGATAAAGAGCAAAATATTTCACCTTTCAAGAAAGCTATATCCAAATTCTAAGATATTTAGTATTACTACAGGCCTTGCAATAATGAAACTTAATACTCAGCTTGGTTTTAAGCCTGTTACTTTTTCGGAACTTACAGAAGACAAAGAGTTTTGGAGAGGATGTGAAGGGTGTATAAACTTCGATATTTTAAAAAGAAACAATTATAAGATCTGTTTATGCACAGGCTTGCTTTACGACCCAGCATTTAAGAGCGTTTCTAAAATTGCTCCAGCGCTAGTCTCTGCAAGTAAACATCTTATAATAAAACCATTAGTCAAAATTAATTCTATAATAACATTTAAAAAATAGAAAATGAACAATAAAGTTGTGCTCGCATTTAGTGGAGGGTTGGATACATCGTTTTGTGTTCCATATTTGAAGAACGAAAAAGGTCTAGAGGTCCATACAGTTATGGTAAATACTGGAGGGTTTTCTGTTGAAGAAGAGGAGCAGATTGAGAAGAGGGCTCTTGACTTGGGGGCAGTAACTCATAAAAACATAGATGCGATTGACCACTATTATAACAAAGGGATAAAGTTTTTACTGTTTGGCAATATACTCAAAAACTCTACCTACCCACTCTCTGTAAGTTCTGAGAGAGTTTTTCAAGCGATGGCTGTTTTAGAACATGTAAAAGAGATGGGCGCTGGCTATGTGGCGCACGGGAGTACGGGTGCTGGTAATGATCAAATACGCTTTGATTTAGTCTTTGAAGTATTGGCTCCTCAGGTAAAGGTTATCGCCCCTGTTCGCGAATTAGAACTATCTAGAAAACAGGAGATAGAGTACCTTCAAAAAAACGGTTTTGACTTTTCATGGGAGAAGGCTAAATACTCTATTAATCAAGGACTTTGGGGGAGTAGCGTAGGAGGAGTAGAGACTCTTACCTCATGGGGTGTCTTGCCCGAAGAGGCATACCCTTCGCAAATTACAGAAAAAGAGCCTGTAAGAGTTAAGATAACTTTTGAGAAGGGAGAGCCAGTAGCTTTAAATGGTAAAAAGAAAGCTCCTGTAGAGATCATTAGATGGCTTAATCAATTTGGTGGTAAATATGGTGTAGGACGTGATATTCATGTTGGAGATACCGTAATAGGGACTAAAGGCCGAGTTGCTTTTGAGGCAGCCGCTCCGCTAATTCTTATTAAAGCACACCATTTGTTAGAGAAACATGTCCTTACTAAGGGGCAGCTCTATTGGAAGGAACAACTAGCTAATTGGTATGGACAATTAATGCACGAAGCGCAATATTTAGACCCACTTATGAGAAATATAGAAACTTTCTTAGTGGAGACTCAAAAGTTTGTTTCTGGTACAGTAGAGGTAGAGCTCCGTCCATACCATTTTTCTATCTTGGGTTGCGAATCTAAATTCGATATGATGAGCAGTGAATTTGGAGATTATGGAGAAATAAACAGATCTTTTACAGGAGAAGATGTGGTGGGCTTTACCAAAGTATTGGCCAATCCTTTGAAAATTTATTATTCAGTACATAAAAATGATTAAAGCAGCAATAGCAGGTGGAACCGGATATACAGCGGGAGAACTTATTAGGTTATTAATAAACCATCCAAAGGTAGAGATAGTTGCAGTTTTGAGTAGCTCAATGGCGGGAGAGTTTGTCTCTTCTGTACATAGAGATTTAATAGGAGAGACTACTCTTAAATTTGTCTCTAATTTAGAGGGCAGTAACCTTAAAATAGAGCCAGACGTGCTCTTTTTAACTCTTGGTCACGGCCTATCTAGACCATACCTTAAAGAGATTGGGCTTAGTACAGATTGTAAAATAGTTGATTTAGGGAATGATTTTAGATTAGATCCTATCTATAATCAAGAGAGATTTATTTATGGGCTATGTGAATTAAATAGAACTGCTCTTATAGAGGCAAACTATGTTGCCAACCCGGGCTGTTTTGCAACTTCTATCCTTTTAGCCTTGTTACCACTTGCTGCAATGGGTCAAATTAATGATCAAATACATATTCATGCAATAACCGGTTCTACTGGCGCAGGAAAAAATAATACAGATACCAATAATTTTAGTTATCGCGATTCAAATATTTCGGTATACAAACCTTTTACTCACCAACATTTAGGGGAGATAACAAAAGTTCTCTCACAAGTGCCTGGAGCTTTGGAATTGCCACAAGTGAATTTTATTCCTGTAAGAGGAGATTTTACAAGAGGAATTTTCACTAGTTTATATACTAAGATGGGCGGCAACTGCTCTTTAGAAGGGGTGGTTAATTTTTATAAAGAGTATTATATAGATTCGCCATTTGTGAAAATATCTGATTTTGATCCCTCTCTGAAAGAGGTTGTAAATACCAATAAAGCTTTGTTACATATTGAGAGCCACAATGGCTATTGGTACGTTACTTCGGTGATAGACAATTTACTAAAAGGTGCTTCGGGGCAGGCTATACAAAATATGAATTTAATGTTTGGTCTTAATGAAACTTGCGGGCTCAAGCTTAAAGGAAGTGCTTTTTAAAAGATAAAAATTATAATGGATATA
>JBAYBU010000199.1:0-3617 GCA_041669105.1 Bacteroidales bacterium
CCACCCATTGCATTTGAGCCATACATAAGAGAGCCAGGCCCTCTTATCACCTCTACTCTCTCTATGTCCGAAGAGAGATAAAGATCGGGTATAGAGTGTCCAAAAACACCTGCCCACTGTGGCTGTCCATTAAAAAGTATAAGGACCTTATTCCCCTGCCCTACCCCTCTTATGTTTATATCACCAGCCGAACCATCTGCCACACCAAATCCAAGCATCCCCTTTTGAGTCACAAACAACCCAGGCACTAATTTAGATAAAACAGGCAATACCAAAGAGCCACCTAGTGCCTCAATCTCAGATTTATCTATAACCGATATAGTCAAAGGAACATCACTGCTTTTAGTCTTAGTTTTATTTGCAGTAACTACAACTTTATTCAAATTTACAGACTCTAAGGTATCAATCGCCGAGGTTAAAGAAGAGGCCGAGGTTAAAGAAGAAGCCCATATAATAGAGGGGAAGAAAATTGCATAAATAAGAAGTGTAATAAGAGATAATTGAATTTTTAGCTTCATTTTTAAATCGATTATAAAAGACCACACAAAGATAAGATCTTATTTTACTCTAGGATGACATTTAAGAATGCTTTTTCTCCATTTTTCACTGTTTACGTGAGTATAAATTTCTGTAGTTAAAATACTCTCATGCCCCAACATCTGCTGAACAGCACGTAAATCAGCTCCATTTTCTACAAGATGGGTAGCAAAAGAGTGTCTAAAAGTGTGAGGAGATACGTTTTTACCTATACTGGCAATAGCAGATTGCTTTTTAACTATTATAAAAAGCATCTCTCTGGTAAGATGCCTGCCTCTTCTATTTAAAAAGAGAGTGTCCTCATCTTTTTTCTGAATAGAACCCATCTTTCTAATCTTCATATAAATTTTAACTGACTCAATAGCTGGTGCTCCAATAGGGACCAACCTCTGTTTACTCCCCTTCCCTGTAACTCTTATAAAACCATCTTCAAAAAAAAGGTCAGATATTTTAAGCGAAATTAACTCAGTTGCCCTTAAACCACAAGAGTACAAAACTTCAATCATAGCTCTGTTTCTATGACCTTCTGGAATAGAGAGATCTACACTATCTAATATTTTTTCTACCTCTGCAACCGACAATACTATAGGTATATACGGATTTATACGAGGAGAATCTAAAAGCTCGGCCTGGCTCTGCTTTACCACTCCCTCCATCTCTAAAAAAAGATAAAAAGATTTAAGAGAACTTATCATTCTTGATTGAGAACGTTTAGAAAGTTCCTTGCTATTTTCTTCCGTTATAAAGGTGTTAAGTGTCTCTATATCTACTTTTCTTAAATCAGAGATGCCTTCTTTATTGCTACTCGACTCTAAAAAATCAGAAAGCTTTTCTATATCGGAACAGTATGCTTTTATACTATTGTCCGATAGTGACCTCTCTAGTCTTAGATATACCGAGTAGTCGTTTATCAAATTATTACTAAATCTATTTTTCAAATAAATTAAATTACTTTTGTACAAAAGTAGAAGAATTATGAAGGAAAAGAAAACGAAAATTATTTGCACCGTCTCAGACAGAAACTGTAGCGTGGAGTTTATTAAAAAACTATACAACGAGGGAATGAATGTTGTTAGAATAAACTCTGCACATACTACACTAGAATCTTCTCTTCCTATAGTTGAAAACACAAGAAAAGTCTCTGACAAAATAGCTATTCTCATTGATACTAAAGGGCCCGAGGTGAGAATTACCCATATGGGATTAGCAAATGGTTTTACCGTAAAAAAGGGAGACGAGGTCATTTTTGAAGATAATCCGTTAGGTATTTCTGGAAATGGGCTTTTATATACGAACTATAAAAATTTTGTAGCAGAAGTCCCAGTAGGTGCAAAAATTCTTATAGACGATGGAGAAATATCACTATTAGTAAAAAGTAAAAGCGATAACCGGCTCTACTGTAAAGCTGGCAACGATGGTATAATTAAAAGTCGTAAAAGCATTAATATCCCCGATGTATCGGTAAACTTACCTCCGATATCAGACCGTGATAGAGAGTATATTATATGGGCTATAAAAAACAATCTTGACTTTATTGCCCACTCATTTGTAAGAAATAAAAGCGACCTTATAGAGATCCAAAAGATATTGAATAAAAACAAAAGCCATCTTAAGATCATTGCTAAAATAGAAAATCGAGAGGGAGTAGACAATATAGATGAGATTCTTTTTCACTGCTATGGCGTTATGGTAGCAAGGGGAGATTTAGGTGTAGAGATAGAGTATCAGAAGATTCCTATTATTCAAAGACAAATTACCAAAAAATGCCAGGAGAGAAAAAAGCCAGTTATAATAGCTACTCAAATGCTTCACTCAATGATTGAGAATCCAAGACCTACAAGGGCAGAGGTTACCGATGTTGCAAATGCAATATACCAAGGAGCAGATGCTATAATGCTTAGCGGAGAGACAGCTAACGGCAACTATGCGCAAGAGTCAGTTAGAACAATGTCAAACATAGCCAAGGAGATAGAGAAGGAGCTTAAACCTAACTTTGACATTGAGCTCAAAGATGTAACTCATCCTGTGACTGCCGTTCTAAGCCGTCAGTTGGTTAGTGCAACTCGCAAGCTCCCTATTAAAGCCATGGTATTCGATACCAGAACAGGACGTACTGGCAGATACCTCTCGGCCTTCCGCCCAAGAACTCCTATTTATGCAATGTGCTATTCGGCTCACGTTATGAGAGAGCTTGCTCTCTCTTTTGGAGTCTATGCATATTTTATGGACCCAACTCAATCCAAAGATGAGTTTATCCGTAGTTCAATCAATAAATTACTGAGTGACAAGCGCTTTAAAGAAGAAGATATGATTGGAGTGGTAGGTGGCAGCTTTGGGCCATCAGCTGGATCTACGTTTATGGAGATCTGCCCTGCTGGACTTATGATAATACCTACAAAACTCAAATAAGCCACAAATTTCACATTTTGGCTTTCTAGCTATACAAACATACCTCCCATGAAGAATAAGCCAATGATGAGCAATTACTCGATTCTCTTCTGAGATATGTTTGGTTAAATCATTTTCCACTGCAATTGGTGTTTTCCCAGTAGAGAGGCCAATCCTACGCGACACCCTAAAAACATGAGTATCTACAGCAATCACCGGTTTATTGTAGAGAACCGAGGCTATAACATTGGCTGTTTTCCTGCCAACGCCTGGCAATTTTTGCAACTGCTCAAGAGTGTCGGGAACAACTCCTTCAAACTCATTATGAAGCATTTGAGCCATTTTAACCAAATATTTACTTTTATTATTAGGATAAGTAATCGATTTTATAAACTCAAATACCTCTTGTGGCGTTGCAACTGAAAGAGACTCTGCACTAGGGTATCTTTCAAACAGAGAAGGTGTTACCATATTCACCCTCTTATCAGTACATTGAGCAGATAAAATAACCGCTACCACAAGTTCATACGGGTTATCATAAAACAGTTCACTCTCTGCAACTGGCATATTTAGTTGAAACCACTCAATCACTTTTTTATAACGCTCCTTCCTTGTCATATTTACATATCTAAAATCTGCGAAATATCTATCTCTTGAGTCATAACTAACTCTTGACAAGTCATATTTTTACA
>JBAYBU010000200.1:0-3599 GCA_041669105.1 Bacteroidales bacterium
AAGTTGTACAGATGAAAATCTAACAGAAGTTAGTGGATTATCTATGGTTAAAGGTAGTGGATTACTAAATTTTAAGCCAGAAGGTTCAAATCTTAAAACTGATAAGCCTGGGTTATTAAGAGTTCCACTTACTATGTTGGTGGTAGGAACTGCTGTAATATTTATTGAACCTGTAACTGGAACATCATTTTTGTCTGTAACAGTTGTTCCCGCAGGAATAGTAAGAGACGCAGGTGTTTCTGCAACTATGTTTATAGTACCTCCAGTAGAAGGGTCAATTGGTGTTACTCCTGGAACATATGGAACCATACTAACACTTAAGTTTAATGTAAGTACGTGGTTAGGAGCTGCCTCTGGAAACTCGATACTATATGTAGCATCAAAAAAATCATCTTTAGTAAATATCAGTGTGTATTTACCAGCAGTAGTCAAATCTTTAAATTCAAAATTACCAGAAGCGTCTGTAGTTTTACTAAGAGATCCCATAGTAACTAATACACCAGGAAGAGCTTGGTTGTTTTGCTGATTTAAAACAACACCTTTAATGGTGTATTTTGCAGGTAGTGGTGCTGGAGGAACCGGTTCATCTTTCTTTTCACAAGAGACAATACCAGCAAGAGATATAATAAGAAACAACGTAAAAGCACCTTTTATTAGGTCATTAATTTTTTTTCTTGTATTCATAATATAAATTTTATTTGTGTTGTAATCCATAATTATTTGATTAGGTCATAAATGTACACATTTATTTATAATAGTTTAACAAAGATTTATTGAAAAAGTTAAAACTACTGTTCTCATCAGGAGCTGTTTTGTAGAATACTCCTCTTTTTGTATATGGCCTAGCCATGTATTCTAAAGAGAAATGTTCTGAAGTAGAAACACGAATCCTTCTGTTTCCCTTATTACGAGGAGGCAACAATATTGTAAAAAAGAAACCTCCGTTCACTGTATAGCCCTCATATTGTAAAGTTTGGAGATAAAAACCAATAGAAGCATTTTTGAAATATCTAATAACCTCTCCCCGGAGAGCTATGTCGTCCTCTAAGTATTTAGAGACGTTTAGGTTTATTAAAACATTTTTAGACTTTAAAAAATAGTTGATTCCTGCCCTCCAATTAACTTTAGTTAAATCAGAAAAATACCAATTATCTAAGTATGCTAAAGACCAATTAGTTACTCCTACTTGGCCATATATTCCCATTTTATTGGTAATGTTCTTAAAAAATTTTACATCTACTCCTGCACGCTGCATATTAAAATTCCCTACTGTGGCAAGAAATTGAAAGTTATCGAGTAAGTTAAATTGTTGACTGAAAGTAATAAAGCCTGGGCGAACTTTGCTTTCATCGGATGAGTAGTCATTGTAAGCGGGAAAAATAAGCTGAGTTGTAATAGCAGCCCCTCTCCACATATTAAAATGTATGGTGGGATTAATGTTAGCTTGTATAAGGTACATCTTAGTAAGAACTGCATTTTTGAATCTAAACTGAGGGTAAAAAAAGAGATCTACACTCCATTTACGATTTAAAAAATTACTCCCATCTGGTTTTTTTTCAATATTTGAAAGAACTAAAGGATTAACATCATTATATTTAGGTGGGGCAATATTGTTGTAATAGTTTGATGCAATATCATTTGTCCTTGTAATTTGAGATTTTAAAGATGGAGCAATAAGCAAAAATAAAATAGTAAAACTAGCTATCTTTAACTTTATCTGTTCTTTGAACCCCTGGCCTATGAGCATATCTAAAAAGCAAAATGAGTTATTAATATTAAAACGAGGGTCTTACGTAAACAGCACAATTATAAAACAAATTTAAGATAATCTTCAAAAAAAACAAATATATTAATTTGATAAAATATTATAATAAGTTAGTAACCTAACCATAAGTAAACTAGATATAGCAATTGAGTGCGTTCACTTTCTTAGCTTCTGTTACAGAATACGCGTTGTTCACAAAATTTTACATGAAAATTTTATCTGTTTACTTTCACTATCCAATTAAGATTATCTTTGTAAAAAAATAGCAGATGGCTTTAAAATTTGAACTATTCGCTCCAGAAACAAAAGATGAAGTATATATAACCTTTGCAGAGTCTCTTGTCAAGGCTGGTTTTCCTTCTCCAGCAGAAGATCATGGCGATCTTAAGCTAGATCTTAATAAAGAGCTTATAAAAAATCCGTCATCTACCTTTTTTGCTAAAGTAAGTGGACAAAGTATGATAGAAGATGGAATAAACGATGGAGATCTTTTGATTATAGATAAGTCCATAGAACCTTTTGAAGATGCTCTTGCTGTCTGTTATTTAGATGGAGAATTCACATTAAAAAGGGTTAAGAGAGAAAAAGAAGCTATTTTGCTAGTACCTGCTAATCCAGAGTTTAAACCTATTAGAGTAACAAGAGAGAATGATTTTATGATATGGGGAGTTGTTAGATATGTAATTAAAAAAATGTAAATTATGAGTTTTATAAAATATCTTTTTAGAACTCTTTTTGTTCTATATATAATTTCTCTCTTCTTCTTCTCTTTGTATTCATTCAAGAGTTTTCCAGTAAATTTATCTACACGTTTTTTGGGAATAGAGGCAGACAAAATTGCTCATTTTATAATGTTTTTTCCTTTCCCATTCTCGGCATGGTTTGCTTTTAGCTCTATAATTAAAAAAATTACAAAAAAGCACGCCTACCTATTACTCTTTTTTACTGGGATTGCTGTTGCCTCAACAACTGAGCTTCTTCAATCTTTTATTCCTACTAGAGACTCTGATTGGCTAGATCTTATGGCTAATTATACAGCAATATTTTTAGGTACTCTATTGGTTATGGTTATAGATAAATATGCACGAAATGTATGGCCTGGCAGATTGTAATAATTTTTATGTTAGTTGTGAAAGAGTCTTTAATCCTTCGTTAAATGGATTGCCTGTAGTTGTTCTTAGTAATAACGATGGGTGTGTTATTTCTCGTTCTCAAGAGGCTAAAAAGTTAGGGATTAAAATGGGCGAACCACTTTTTAAAATTAAGCAACTTGTAACTAGAGAAAATGTTAAAGTATTCTCTTCTAACTTTGCACTTTATGGCGATATGTCTTATAGGGTTATGAACACCCTTGCAGCGGCAGTACCATCTATTGAAATTTACTCTATAGACGAGGCATTTTTAAACTTGGGGGGGATAGAGCCAAATAAGGTTAAAATATTGGTAAGAGAGTTGGCCGCCAAAGTAAAGATGCATACAGGCATCCCAGTAAGTATTGGAGTTTCAAATACTAAGACCCTTTCAAAAGTAGCAACTAAACTTTGTAAGATCTATCCAAAGCTTAGCAACAGCTGCGTAATGTATAGGCAACAAGATATTACTAAAGTATTAAAGAAGTTTCCTGTAGGAGAGGTTTGGGGAATTGGTAGAAAGTATTCTCATATATTAAACAAGAGCAGAGTAAAGAGTGCATACGACTTTGCCTCTTTAAATCCTGTATGGGTTAGGTCTAAAATGAAAATTACAGGATTAAAAACATGGAAAGAGCTAAATGGAGAGCCTTGTTTCTCAATAGAAGAAAATATTCCCAATAAAAAGCAAATATGCACTAGTA
>JBAYBU010000201.1:0-3595 GCA_041669105.1 Bacteroidales bacterium
ACAGCTATGCGTGCCCGTGGTGCAAAAGTAACAGATATTGCAATTATAATTATCGCAGCAGATGATGCTGTAATGCCGCAAACCAAGGAGGCCATTAATCATGCTCAAGCAGCAGGAGTGCCAATGATTTTTGCCATTAACAAAATGGATAAACCAGGGGCAAATAGTGAAAAAATTAAAGAGCAACTCTCTGCAATGAATCTTCTTGTAGAAGACTGGGGAGGTAAATATCAGTGTCAAGAGATCTCTGCAAAAAAGGGATTAAACATAGATAAACTTCTTGAAAAAGTTCTTCTAGAAGCAGAACTTTTAGATTTGAAAGCAAACCCTAAAAGACGAGCTAGAGGAACAATCATTGAGTCTTCACTAGATAAAGGCCGAGGTTTTGTAGCAACAGTTTTGATTGAAACAGGAACTTTAACTATAGGAGATGTTATTCTAAGCGGAAGCCATAACGGTAAAATCAAAGCTATGTTTAATGAGAGGGGTCAAAAAATTGAATCTGCAGGCCCTGCAAGCCCAGTTTCGATTCTAGGACTCAATGGAGCACCTGCAGCGGGTGAGATTTTTAATGTAATTGAAGATGAAAAAGAGGCAAGAGATATCGCAAATAAAAGAGAACAACTAATTAGAATACAAGGCCTTAAAACGCAGAAACATATTACATTAGAAGAGATAGGGCGCCGGATAGCAATTGGCAACTTCCAAGAGTTAAACATAATTGTAAAAGGTGACGTAGATGGCTCTCTCGAAGCCTTAGGAGACTCCTTAATTCAACTATCCAACGAAGAGATTCACGTTAATGTAATTCATCAAGCTGTAGGAGCTATCTCTGAATCAGACGTTCTATTGGCAGCTGCGTCAAACGCAATCATAATAGGTTTCCAAGTTCGCCCTTCTGCCAATGCCAGAAAGCTTGCAGAGAGTGAAGAGATTGAGATTCGCCTCTACTCAGTAATTTATGATGCAATTAACGAAATAAAAGACGGTATAGAGGGAATGCTAGCACCAGAGAAAAAAGAAGAGATAACAGCAACTGCCGAGGTGCGTGAAATATTTAAAGTCTCTAAAGTAGGTACAATTGCCGGGTGTATGGTTAAAGAGGGTAAGCTTAACAGAAACTCTAGGGTGCGTGTAATACGCGATGGCATAGTAATATACGCAGGAGGATTGGGATCTCTTAAGAGATTTAAAGACGATGTCAAAGAGGTGGCTACAGGGTATGATTGTGGATTAAATATAGACGGTTATAACGATATTAGAATTGGAGATATTATTGAATCTTATACAATTGTAGAGGTCAAGAGGAAACTATAACATTAACCTCAGGCACTATATTTATATTAAAGCGGTCTTTTACAGATCGCTTTATTTTTTCTGCTAAATTTAGTAGTTCGTCTCCAGTAGCGCCTTCGTATGCAACTAAAACAAGAGCTTGGTTTGGGTGAACTCCCACATTACCAAACCTTGTACCTTTAAAACCACACTGTTCTATCAACCAACCTGCAGGTACTTTATATCCCCCTTTAGCGAGATAGAGTCTTAAAGTTGGATTTTCCTTTTGTAATTTTAATGCCAAATCCTTTGCTACAACAGGATTTTTAAAAAAACTACCAGCGTTTCCAATTACTGCAGGATCGGGTAGTTTTTGTTTTCTAATCTTTATTACTACTTCTCTTACATCATTAATGGTTGGCTCTTTAACACTAGATAACCTCTCAGAAACATCGGCATAATTTATGTTAATTTTTGGGTAGAGAGATAATCTAAAAGTGACAAAAGTTATAACCGTTTTTGATTTAAGTTCATTTTTAAAGATGCTGTCACGATAACCAAAATTACAACTATGATTATCTATAACAAATTGATTTCCATTAGAAAGTAGTAGATACTCTACAGAAACAATAGTATCTTTTACCTCAGACCCGTATGCACCTATGTTTTGGATTGGAGATGCACCTACACAACCAGGAATAGCGGATAAATTTTCAACCCCACCCCAACCACGATCGGTACACCACACAACAAAATCGTCCCACTCCAATCCAGCTCCTGCTCTAACATACACAAAGTCTTTATCTCTCTTTACTATAGATATTTCCTTAATTGAAGGGTGTATAATTAATCCATTATAATTACCCTTAAAAAGAATATTTGAGCCCGAACCTTTAACAAGTCTATCCAAACCATAAAATTGCTCGTCATTAAGCAATGATTGTAACTCTTGAGTGCTTTCGGGTTGGGCATACCACAATGTATTAACATTTAACCCAAGTGTGTTTAAAGATTTTAAATTTTTATTTTTCTCTAATTTCATTGTTAGTAGGTTTGTAAAACATCCTTAGTAAATAACGCATTAAAGCGATTATAAGCAACAATATAAAAATTGAAATCTCCAATGTGAGGTATTCTCCAATTTTAGCTTTTGCAGCAATTAACTCAGGATCTTCGTTAAGTATATCGTCTAAAGATTTAAAAGGAATATTTGAGGTTGCCCACTTAGAGACTATAGTTGCGTCATATAAAAATATAACACCTCCAAAAGAGCGATTCATAGTATATAAAGTCTTATAATCTGTGTGATATACAGGCATTTTAAGATTGTGTGTTTGAACTACTAAATTATTCTGTTGTTGTGAAGAGCCTGTAAGAAGAACCATAGGAACATCTTTTTTTAAAAGTGAATCATACAGAATATTTAACCTGGCACTTCTTTTTTTTCCCAAAGCCTCTGCAAAGGGAGATGTTGCTATAAAAAAAGGACCAGGTATAGACAACAAAGAGTCGGTAATGTAACTCCCACTATTATTGGTAACAGCAAAATCTATAGGTATTAAGGTATCTTCCTTTTTATTGTCAACTGTTTTAGAATCTATAAAAGTATATGAAGAGTCTGGGATTTCATCTATTGAGAACTCATATCTCTCGCCCTCCTTTGAATAGATAAGGATAGTTTTAAATTTTTGCAAATCACTATCGGAGTCAACATTTAACCTCTTTTTTATATTCGTACCAACTTTAAACTCCATAAAATCTATCATCGGGAGATTTCGATATGAATAGAGCGACAAACCTACCAATAAAAATGCAAATGCAAAGGTGTAAATCCACTCCCATCTATTTGGTGCAATAGGAATAAAGTTATCCCTTTGAAAATAGAGAATAAAAGCAAAAAAAAGTAATATCAAATCCTTGAAAAAAGAGTTCCAGTTTGAAAGCTTAATCGCCTCTCCAAAACAACCACAATCTGTAATGGGATTAAAAAGAGCTACTAAAAAAGTAAGAAGAGTAAAGAAGAGCATAAATAGGAGAACTCCCCTAATCATAATTTTCATTTTGAGCCCTAGTAATATCGATAGTCCAAGTAACATCTCGGCAATAGATAGCAGTGCTCCAATTAAAACATAAAATAGATGCCAGTTTCCTAGCCCAATAAACTTGAAATACTCTTCTACTATCAGTCCTACTCCTGTTGGGTCGATAATTTTTACAAAGCCCGAAAAAAGAAAAACGGACCCTACAATAAATCTTGAGAGAGCTCTTAAAAAATTCATTTCTTAATAGTTATAAAATAGGTAATTTTTTTAAAGATAGC
>JBAYBU010000202.1:0-3556 GCA_041669105.1 Bacteroidales bacterium
AAGGAAAGTATTGCTAATATAAAGAAATCTAAGGGTATCGATATAGATATCGATACTATTCCTATAGATGATAAATTAACTTACGACCTTTTTAGCCGGGGAGATACTGTGGGTACTTTTCAGTTTGAGAGTGACGGAATGAGAAAATGGCTAAGAGAGCTTAAACCTACAAGATTCGAAGACTTAATTGCGATGAACGCCCTATATCGACCCGGTCCAATGGTTTATATCCCTGATTTTGTTAATCGAAAACATGGACTCAAACAAATTGAATATGATTTGCCCGTAATGGAAGAGGTTCTCTCCGACACCTACGGAGTGACTGTATATCAAGAACAGGTGATGCTTCTTTCTCAAAAAATAGCAAGTTTTACCAAAGGAAATGCAGACTCTTTACGTAAAGGGATAGGCAAAAAGGATAGGGCAGAGATTGACAAACTTAAAGAACAGTTTGTTCAAGGAGGAATAGAGAATGGCCACCCTCAGCTAGTGTTAGAGAAAATATGGAAAGATTGGGAGGCTTTTGCTGAGTATGCTTTTAATAAGTCTCACTCTACATGTTATGCCTGGATTGGTTATCAAACGGCCTATCTTAAAGCAAACTACCCAGCCGAATTTTTAGCTGCAACTCTAAGTAGGAACCTTAATGATATTGAGGAGCTTACTAAGTTGATGGATGAGTCTAAGAAGATGAAAATTGAGGTGCTTGGCCCCGATGTAAATGAGAGCGTAAATACTTTTACTGTAAATAGCGAGGGCAATATTCGTTTTGGAATGGCTGCTATTAAGGGTGTTGGATCGTCTGCAGTAGATAGTATTGTAAAAGCGAGGGAGTCTGGCGATGGTAATTTTAACTCGGCATATAACTTTGTCGAAAGAATAAATCTTGGGATTGTAAACCGAAGAACGATAGAGTCTCTTATCTATGCTGGTGCCTTTGATGGCTTCGAAGGGGTAAAAAGAGAGCAGTATCTTTCTACAACAGTTAAAGACGAGGTTTTTTTAGATCTGCTTATTAAGTATGGTAACATATTTCAGAACGATACTTTGAACGGAGGGAACTCTCTCTTTGGAGAGAGCGAGAGCATTAAGCTTGTACCTCCGGAGATACCACCTTTAGAAGAGGTTAATCAAAATGAACTTCTTAAAAAAGAGAAGGAGCTTGTGGGTATGTATCTTTCGGCGCACCCTTTAGATCAATTTGCTTTTGAAGTTAAACACTTTACAACATGTACTATTACAGAAGCTTCTGATATGGTTGAAAGGGCTTCTAAGGAGGAGTCTTTGCAGGGTAAAGAGATAATTATTGCAGGTATTATTACAAATGTAAGAATTGCTTATACTAAAAGTAATGGCAAACCGTTTGCCAACTTTGTGATTGAAGATTTTAACGGGTCTATGAATTTTGCTCTATTTGGGCGAGATTATGAGGCTTTTATGCAATATATGCAACCAAATTTACCTCTACTTTTAAAGTGCTCAATCTCTCCTCGGTTTGGTTTTAGCCGGGCTAATACAGAAAGCTCTAGGCCTGTTGATTATGAGCTTAAGGTGAAACGTATAAGACATTTGGCAAACACTAAAGAGGAATTTGTAAGAGAGATTACTTTAAATATTCCGGTTAAAATGGTTAATAAAAATTTTAGGATGGAGTTTCTTAAGGTGATAAAGGAGAATAAAGGTAAGACTAACCTTATAATTAAATTTCTGGATTTCGAAAATAAGGTAGTAGTAGAATTTCTCTCAGAAAAATACAGAGTTTCACTTAATCCTGATTTAATGGACTACTTTGAAAGCAATGCTATTAATTGCTTATTTACTCCAAGCTTGGGCTTTTAACTCTAGTTCTTGTCCATCTGATGTAATAAATATTACTCCTGCACCAGAGTCTGATAGATGTCCTATTATATCTAATTGTGGGAGTTCTTTAAGTATAGATTCATGTTTTTCTAGCGGAATTGCAAATAAGTACTTATAGTCGCCTCCTCCGTTGAGCACGGCAGTCATTGAATCTATATTAAGCTCTTCTGCCACTAATGAGGCTGGTGAAGCAACGGGTATACGATTCATGAAAATTTTAGCCCCAAGAGAGTTCCTGGCGCAAATGCTCTTAACGGAGTGTGCTAGCCCATCTGTTACAAAATCACAATCGGTAGGGATAATATCTGTCTCATTAAAAGCGTCAAACAACGTTTTATCTATATAAGGACTTAGGTAAGACTGGAGCACAAATTTGTATTCATCTAGTTTTGGCTGAACTTTTGCTTGTTCAAATACTCTCTTCTCTCTTTCTAAAATTTGAAGGCCTAGGTATGATGCTCCCATGCTTCCGCTAATACATAAAAGGTCTCCTTGTTTGCATAGAGGGCGTTGAACAAAGAGCTTTTTGTTTTGTTTTCCTTGGGAAGAAAGTGAGATAGACATACCGGTTACAGATGGCAACAGATCTAATTGTACTTCGGTTATGTTATGTTCTTTGAAAGCAGCAGTCATACCTCCCCACAACTCTTCTATTTGCTGTTGTGATATCTTCTTAGAAAGAGTAATAGTTACTGAGACTGAAAAAGGGGTAAACCCGGCAGCATAAACTGGGCCTATTACGGCAAGAATTAACTTACTCCCTAGATGTTTAAGAGGTGTATATGTCAAATCGAAATCTATCCCTTCTAGAAGTAATTTATGCGAGTTGAAAAATATTTGCTCTTTAGAGTGAGAGATAATTCCAGAATAAATGTTTATACCTGCTTTTATGTAAAGCCTATCAATAAAAGAAACTTTGTTAATATTGTCCATTACTAATTAATTTGTCCACAAAAATAGTTTAAAAGATATAACTTTGCGCCACGATGAGTGAAAACGATAATTTAATACAAAAAGTTACTGAGTCTGATTATGAGCACGGTTTTGAAACCTTTATAGATCAGGAGTATTTTCCTAAAGGACTCAATGAAGAGATTGTCAAGGGAATCTCTGCTAAGAAAGGAGAGCCAGAGTGGATGTTAGAATTCCGTTTAAAGGCTTTTCGTAAATGGCAAACTATGAAAATGCCCAATTGGGCGCACCTCAAAATCCCTAAAATTGATTATCAGGAGATAATTTACTTTGCAGCTCCTAAAGGTCATGTAGAGGGTGGGTTAATAGATCCTGAGTTAGAGGCTACGTTCGAAAAATTGGGCATACCCTTGAATGAGAGGAATGTTCTTACGGGTGTTGCAGTAGACGCTGTTTTTGATTCGGTTTCGGTAAAAACAACATTTAGAGAAGAGTTGGCCGAGAAGGGAATTATCTTTTGCTCTTTTTCTGAGGCAATTAAAGATTATCCCGATCTCGTAAAAAAATATTTGGCTTCGGTTGTCCCTTATGGTGATAATTTCTTTGCTGCTCTCAATTCAGCTGTTTTTAGTGATGGATCGTTCTGTTATATTCCTAAGGGAGTACGTTGCCCGATGGAACTTTCTAGCTATTTTCGTATTAATGCCAAAGGCACCGGCCAGTTCGAAAGAACTCTTATTGTAGCCGAGGAGGGCTCTTCTGTAAGTTATTTAGAAGGTTGTAC
>JBAYBU010000203.1:0-3554 GCA_041669105.1 Bacteroidales bacterium
GTCTTTGAGAATGGATGTGGTGAGTGCAAATTATTTGGTAAACTTTAAAAAACTAGATAGTCTTTGGTTTTTTGATTACTCCAGAACAGAGGTTATATTTAATGCAAAATGGAAAAGAAAATGGTTTAGTAATAATTATACAATCTCATCTGAAATTGCTGTTACCGATATATCGCCAAGTGAAAGAAAAATTGAACCTAAAAACAGAATTCGTCCAAAAGATATAATCTCTAATAAAGTCAACGATTTTACAGACGACAACTTTTGGGAAGATTATAACATTATAGAACCAGACCAATCTATAGACAAAGTTATAGCACGAATCATTAAACAGCTTAGAAAACGCGACTAGCGACACAATTTATATTATGTTAAATAGAGATGAATCTACACCCCTTCCAGAAAGAATGCGCCCTAATACCCTAGACGAGTATGTAGGGCAAGAAAATTTAGTTGGAGAAGGATCTGTTCTTAGAAAGATGATTGAGTCTGGAAACATTAGCTCTTTTATCCTTTGGGGCCCCCCGGGTGTTGGTAAAACTACTTTGGCAAGAATTATCTCTACACAACTAGATTGTCCATTTTATTCTCTCTCGGCAATCAACTCCGGTGTTAAAGATATTAGAGAGATAATTGCTAAATCTAAATCGGGCTCAATATTTCAGAAAAAAAGACCAATCCTATTTATTGATGAAATTCACCGTTTTAGCAAATCTCAACAAGATGCTCTGCTGGGTGCAGTAGAAGATGGTACAATTGTCCTTATTGGAGCCACTACAGAGAATCCCTCCTTTGAGGTGATCTCTCCCCTATTATCTCGTTGCCAAACTTTTGTTCTAAAATCTTTAGAGAAAGAGCATCTAGACACTCTTATAGACCGTGCAGTTAAAGAAGATAAGATTCTTTCTAAAAAAAATATCATTATTAAAGAGAGGGAAGCACTCTATAGATTTTCTGGAGGTGATGCTAGAAAATTACTTAACATTATTGATATAATAACCTCTCTCGAAGATGAATCTAATGAAATAGTAATAGATAACAACATTGTTACAGAGCGTCTGCAAGAGAATATTGTTAAGTATGACAAGAGCGGAGAGCTACATTACGATATTATCTCGGCGTTTATCAAAAGTATTAGAGGGAGCGACCCTAATGGGGCTCTCTATTGGATGGCACGTATGTTAGAGGGAGGAGAAGACCCTTTATTTATTGCAAGAAGAATGATAATATTAGCATCAGAAGATATTGGTCTTGCCAACCCCAATGCGCTGCTAATTGCACAAGCCTGTTTTGATTCTGTCCATAAAATTGGGATGCCAGAGGCTCGTATTATTTTATCTCAAGCTGTAATATTCCTTGCTACATCTGCTAAAAGCAACTCGGCATACTTAGCAATAGACGCAGCTATAGAAGAGGTGCGCCGCAGTGGAGATCTCCCAGTTCCTCTTCATTTACGTAATGCTCCCACAAAACTTATGAAGGAGTTAGATTACGGGAAAGATTATAAGTATGCACACTCCTACCCTGGTAATTTTACCGATCAACAATTTTTGCCCGAGCAACTTGCCAATTTAATTTTTTATGAACCTGGAGAGAACAGTAGGGAGATAGAAGTGAGAAAAAAACTACAGATACAGTGGAAAAAGTATTAAAACCGATAGTTTTTAGCTAATTTTGCATCACTATGATTTTAAAAGAGATTGAATATTTAAAGGAGGGGAGCAATACTAATTTCTTTCTTATTGCAGGCCCTTGTGTTGTTGAAGGAGAGGAAATTACATACAAAATTGCCTCCCAATTAAAAACTATCACAGATAAGCTCTCTATACCTTTTATTTTTAAGGCGTCTTATAGGAAAGCTAATAGAACTAAGGTAGATTCTTTTACCGGCTTGGGAGACAAAAAGGCTCTCTCAATCTTGAGCGCCATTCGGAAAGAGTTAAAAATTCCAATTGTAACAGATATTCATAATATAGATGAGGCAGAGCTTGCCGCATCTTATGATGTAGATGTTTTACAAATACCTGCATTTCTCTGTCGCCAAACCGATCTTTTAGAGGCTGCTGCAAAGACAGGAAAGTATGTAAATATTAAAAAAGGACAATTTCTCTCGCCTGGCTCTATGAAATTTGCGGCCGAAAAAGTTAAAAGTGCTGGAAACAGTAAGATAATGCTCACCGATAGAGGTACCCAATTTGGTTATACCGATCTTATCATAGATTTTCGTTCATTTCCAGAGATGAAAGAGTTTAGCTACCCTGTAGTTCTTGATGTAACGCATAGCTTGCAACAACCCAATCAAGCTAAAGGGGTAGCAGGCGGTAGGCCCAACCTTATCTCTACAATGGCCCGTGCGGGTATTGCATCTGGGGCAGATGGTCTTTTTATGGAGACACACCCAAACCCTGCAAAAGCCCTCTCTGATGGGGCTAATATGTTAAAGTTAGACTTAATGGAAGATATTTTAAGGGAGCTATTAATAATCAAAGAGGCTGTAAACAGAGCCGATAACATAAAAAAATATAATAAGTGATGATAATTAATCCAGATTTCACAAAGAGATATGAGAAAATACCGGTTAACATCTTTGACAAGGCAGACGATGCTAGCCACATAGTTGCCCAAAAGATTGCCACAATAATAAATGATAAAGAGAGAGCTAATTTACCTATCGTCTTAGGGCTAAGTGCTTCTTCTTCTACTATCCAGGTGTATGAAGATCTTGTCTCTCTATATCAAGAGAACAAAGTCTCTTTTAAAAACGTACACATATTTAGTTTAGATGAATATTGGCCACTCAATAAAAATGAACTTCAAAGTCACTATCGCTTTCTTAAAGAGTATCTATTAGACTTTATAGATATCCCTAAAGAGAACATAAATCTACTAGATAGTGAAGTGCCCAAAGATTCTATACATGAGTATTGCCAAGATTACGAAGAGAAGATAAAATCGCTAGGAGGTATTGATGCACTTGTGATGGGTGATATGGCCTTTAACGAGCCTGGCTCCCACTTCAATTCTACAACAAGACTCATTACTCTTAACTACACCACAAGAATCTCTTCTGCTTCAGATTTTTTTGGAGTAGAATATGTCCCTTTCCATGCACTCACAATGGGGATTGAGACAATCATTAGAGCTAAAAAAATATTTTTCCTAGCTTGGGGAGAAGGTGCTGCAACTGTAGTAGCTAAGTTGGTAGAGGGAGAGATTAACGAACTGGTGCCTATTTCACATTTGCAAAAGCATTCTGATCTAGAAGTATATGTAGATTTCCCCGCTGCCGATGAATTAACCAGAATTAAGACACCATGGCTAACTGGTCCTTGCGATTGGTCTAGTAAAATGGTTAAAAAATCTGTTTTCTGGCTCTGCAATAAATTGGAAAAACCAATTTTAAAACTCACAGACAGAGATTATAACGATAATGGTATGAGTGCTCTTATTACAGAGCAAGGCCCTGCCAGCAAAATTAATATAAAAGTATTTAACGATCTCCAACACACTATTACAGGCTGGCCAGGTGGAAAACCTAATGATACGACAAAAAA
>JBAYBU010000204.1:0-3528 GCA_041669105.1 Bacteroidales bacterium
CATTAGGCAATAGTCTTTTAATCCGTCCAACAATAGTTTTTCAACCCATTAGGCAATAGTCTTTTAATCCGTCCGACAATAGTTTTTCAACCCATTAGGCAATAGTCTTATAGATCCTTGCTATAAGATCTGCCACAGTGACAGCCACAAGTGACAGCCACAAGTCACAGCCACAAGTCACAGCCACAAGTCACAATAATAAAATTATAGCAGCGAAAGCTTCCCTTCTAGCGCAATACAAAATTGTCGTGGCGATGATTGAGTTGTAGGCTCTGATTATCAATGGCTTCACTTTTCCAATAGGCCATTTTTTAGGGTATTGGAAAAGTGAACTGCCTTATTATAAGAGAGTTATGCTCAATCATCGCTTTGTGAAGGTGTCTACCTAAGAAAATTACAATATTGACATAGAATGAATTTTGATAAATTGGTCTAAACGCTTTTTCCGCAAAGTGATTAAAACGCGCCGCCAGGCACCTTTAAATACGACTTTGATTTTACTTAAACTAAAGTGTCCCACAAGCCAAATCTTAAAAACTGCGAAGCAGGTATATACACACCGTAGGTACTTTTTATTTAAAATATTTCTAGCGCAGCCCAGAATCTTAAGGGACATTGGCTTTTGGTCAATTATATCAAAATGGGCCAGTGAGTTTTGACCGATTTAAGTTAACCTACTTATTACCAATGTTGTAACTTTCTTAAATAGCCGCTTTTTTGCTCATTTACATAAGTTATTTAGCTAATCTACAGTGTCTTAACTTAAATCGGTCAAATATATGGAGCCTCTGGCGGTTTATTACCACATCGCGGGGAGTTGTTTGCTACTGTTGGACAGAATATGTTTTGTAAAATTATTTGAATTTATTGCTGTTGACACTTCTTTGCATTGATTGCCTGCTAGTTGCAAGGAGGAATACTCAGAGTGCCATTTTGTTAGTGCTCTGTTTGTCTTTGAGTCAGTAGCCTGTAAACCAGATAGATAATTTTCATTCTTTACATTTTATTGAAAAATTGGAAAGCTAAATTACAGTGAATCAAATAGTTGACTCAAAGACAAACAGAAGAAAATTGCTGGCACCACTGCACAGGGAAGGTGCCGCTTTGTTATAGATGAAATTTATTGGTTTATAGATAAATAAAAGTGCTGAAAGTACTTGATATAATGAGCTTTTAATTTAATTTTGTGCGTTTTAAAATATTATACATATAATTGAATTTTTAAATTCTGTTATGGATATAAAATAATGAGTAGAAGCTTGGTAGTTAATTCTGTTATGAAATATAAAATAATGAGTAGAAGCTTGGTAGTTGTGCCTGTGATTTTGTTGCTTCTATTAACGTCAATAAATATTGCAACTGCAGAGGAGCAAAAAACGTATTCTATAAGAGGTGAGGTTATAGACAAAGCTTCTAGAGAACCTATTGAATTTGCAACTGTCTCTATTTGGCGCGGATCTCTACTTGCTATAACAGACAGCAAGGGCTCTTTTGCTATCACTAATGTACCCCCTGGAGCATATAGGATACAAGTAGACTTGTTAGGGTATAAACAGTATATTTCTGAACAAATAATGGTCTCTGCAATGGAGAATTATACAAGGATAGAGCTAGAAGAGGAGAGTACGTTATTAGATGCCATTGTAGTAAAGCCAAAAGCGAATCCTTTTAGAAGAATTCCAGAGAGCCCTCTTTCACAAAAGACACTTGGAGTTCAAGAGATTGAGAGAAATCCTGGTGCCAATAGAGATATCTCTAGAGTAGTAGGCTCCCTGCCAGGTGTTGCAGGCGTTGTGACCGGTGGTTACAGAAACGATCTGCTTGTTAGAGGAGGAGGCCCTTCTGAGAATAGCTTTTTTTATGACGGTATAGAGATACCTTCTATAAATCATTTTAGCACACAAGGTGCATCGGGTGGCCCTGTGGGAATGATAGATGCCGATTTTATAAGAGAGGTAGAGTTTTATACAGGTAATTACCCAGTTGCACGTGGGGGAGCGCTTAGCTCGGTTATGGATCTCAAGCTAAAAGATGGTAACCCATTAAAGAACAATTATAAATTTACAATTGGTGCTTCTGAAGCGGGCGTTAGCTCTAGTGGACATCTAACTAAAAAAACCAACTATTTAGTCTCGGCAAGAACCTCCTATTTGCAGCTACTTTTTAAAGCGATAGGGCTCCCTTTTTTGCCCTCTTTTTCTGATGCTCAATTTAAGATTGAGACTCGGTTCGATAGCAAACACGAGCTTACATTTATTGGGATTGCAGGATTAGATAATATGACCCTAAATGAAGATACTGGTGGAAAGGAGTCTAATGAATATATACTCTCATACTTACCTGTAATTGAGCAAGAGGTGTTTACTCTTGGAGCGGCATATCGTCTTTTTTATGGTAATAATAGATTAAATCTCTATTTGAGTCATAGCTACCTTAATAATAGAAATACAAAATATAGAGATAACGATGAATCTTCTTTAGACAATTTAACCTTGCGTTATAAATCTGTAGAGCAAGAGACTAAATTTAGGTTAGAAAATTTTGTTAGAATATCGGATTTTAGATTTACTGCAGGTTTTGGAGCAGATTTGCCACAGTATACCAACAGTACATTTCAAAAGATATTCTACGAGCAGCCTGTTACAATAGATTATGATACAAATTTATCTTTTTTGAAATATGCATTTTTTGCCAATTTAAATTACATATCGCCTAGTGGCAAGTTTATAGCTAATGCCGGAATACGAGCAGATGCAAATACTTTTTCTCACTATATGTCAAACCCTTTTAACCAGTTTTCTCCAAGGGCTTCTATCTCATACGAGGTAGCTCAAGACTTATATATAAATGGTTCGGCCGGCCGTTATTACCAACTACCTCCCATGACTGCCTTAGGATTTAGCAATAACTCGGGCATATATATTAATAAGGAGATGAAATATCTTGGATCAGATCAAGTTGCTCTTGGGCTTGACTATAGAAATAGCCAGGGGTTGCAGTTTGGGATGGAGTTGTTTTACAAATCTAACTTTAATGGGATGTACTCAATTAATGACTCTATTCCAGTAGAAGGTAAAGGTACAAATTATGGATCTGTGGGTAATGAACTAATCTCTTCTAATTTAAAAGGACGTTCTTATGGTGCCGAGTTTTCTTTTAGGTGGTTTGTTTCAGACAAACTTAATTTGATTAGCTCAATAACATTTTTTAGGAGTCAATTTAAAGATTTTAAAGGAGACTACATTGGTACATCATGGGATAACAAGAGATTAATGACTCTCTCTGGGGGGTATAAATTACCTCGAAATTATATCGTTGGTGCAAAGTTTAGATATTCTGGAGGAAGCCCATATACGCCTTTAGACTTAAAGAGATCTTCTTTGGTTGCAGCATGGGATGCTTCTGGAAGAGCATATAGAGATAATTCAAAGTATAATACGGTCTATTTAAAACAATTTAACCAGCTAGATTTTCGTGTAGATAAAGAGTTCTATTTTGAAAAGTTTGCACTTAAACTTTATATAGATA
>JBAYBU010000205.1:0-3459 GCA_041669105.1 Bacteroidales bacterium
CACTACTAAAACAGCTAAAATTAGCGAAGCACCACTGAATTGAACTGCCAACAAAAGCTTTTTCCATTTTGTGTTTTTCTGATGATAGTTTCTAAAGGCTGCGGAAACTGGAATCTTGGCATAAATTACACCTGGGAAGTATCCAATTATTAGTATTAGAATAGTTAAGATAAGTAGGATAGGGGCAATTACATAGATGTTTAAAGTAGAATTTAGGCTATGGCCAACTTGTGCTTCGGCTAAAGGTTTTAGAATTAAAATAAGAACAAAAGCTACCACAAGAGATATTATAAATATTAATGTGCTCTCTGCAAAAATCATCGCTTTTAAGTCTCTTTTCTCTGCTCCGTAACATTTAAAGATGGCCGAGGTTTTGGCTCGGTTTACTAGAGTGCTCACACTTAGTAGCATATAGTTCATTATAGAGACAAACAGTACAATAAAAGCTATTGAGCTAAGAATGAACACCATCTCTTTTACTCTATTTACATACACTTTTTGAATAGGCTCAAAAGTGTATATTAGTGTTACACCGTTTTTAAGCTCTAACTCCTCTATGTTTTGATTTTTCTCTTGCATTTTACGTACAGCGGGTGCTAAACTTTGGGGCAAAACTCCCTTCTCTAACTTAACGCATGTGTAATAGCGGTCGTTACCAAGCCAATTTTGGGTGCCGTCCCATGTAAAATTAGAAGTGGAGACCATAGAGATGGCAATGTCAAATTTGTAGCCTGCATTTTCTGGTAATGCTTCAAAAACGCCACCAATAGTAAGTTTTTTTCCAGGATACTCTTTTGCTTCAATAATTTTTCCAACAACATCTCCACCCATTTTTTGTGCAATATCGCTTGAAACCATACAGGTCATAGGGCTCTGCAATATCTCTTTTGCAACTCCGCTAACCATTGGTCTACATAGTACATCAAACAGGTATTGGTCTGCCAATACAAACTCACCTTTATAGCTACTATTATCTTCTGAGTAGAAAACAGATGTTCCAATGGAGTTTATACGAGTAGCAATCTCTATACCAGGCACCTCGGCCTTCATGCCAGGGCCAACGGCTCCGCTCACACGTGGGTGGGTAGACAATTTATCTGAAGATTTATCGTTTTTGAAGCTCTCATTTACAACGTATATTCTGCTGGCGTCTGGGTAAAAACTATTAAAGCTGTAGTAGTAAAATACCTCGGACAGCAAGAGAACTCCAAATGCCAAACCTATTGCTAAAGAGATAATACGAGTAGTGGTGTGTTCTCCTCTTCTAAATAATTTACGAGCGGCCAATTTTATTGAATTCATATTGTTATGTTGTCAATAAGGTTGTTAAAGATGTGATTTGTATATGCAGAGTTATGAGTATATATAGTTATTTAACGAAAATATACTTTGTAAAATTACTCGTTGCGCAGTGCTTCTACTGGGTTGCGCCTTGCTGCAATGTAGCTCTGCCAACTGGTGGCTAATAGTGCTATAGATAGAGAGGTAAGCCCTGCTACAGCAAAAATCCACCAATCTAGTGATGTTTTATAGGTAAAATTCTCTAGCCACATACTCATTGCATAGTATGAAATAGGCGTAGCAATTACAAAAGCTATAGTGAGCCAAATAAGTACGCTTTTGTTTAGCATTTGCACTATCTCTAAAATAGATGCTCCATTTACTTTTCTAATACCAATCTCTTTAATTTTATCACGAGAAATAAAGATAATTAACCCAAGTAACCCTGTGAGAGCAAGTAAAATAGTCCAGAGCGACACAAACTCTATAAAGCGAGCCATACGATTCTCTTTACTATAAAGTTGTTCTAGAGTATCGTCTAAAAAACGGGCCTCAAAAGTATTTTCGGGGTCAAATTTTTGAGCTGTCTCTTCAATAAATCGCTTGATTTGTTTGTAATTTCCACTATTGGTTTTAATTAAAATGTGGATCTTTCTTGTATCTGTACGCCAAAATAGCATGGGCGTGATCTCCTCTTTTAGAGATTCAAAATTAAAATTTTTAGACACGCCAACTATCTCTCCCAAAAAGCCAAATCCAGGAAATTTTCTCTCAAGAGGGTTATCCCAGCCAAATTGTTGAACTGCTTTTTCGTTTAAAATAAAATTATTGAGATCTGCCTCTCCTTGGCGGAACTTGCGCCCCTGGGCCATTTTTATTCCAAAAAAATCTAAAAATTTATCATCTACTGGCCACGCTTTTAATTGAACTTGCTGCCCCTCAACTTCACGCCCCCAACCCATTCCAACTTGCCCTGGAATAAACTGGCTGTAGGTGTAATCTGTAATTAGAGGGTTTTTCATTAGCTCATTTGCAAAGGATTGTGGGCTTTTCATTATTGCAGTTGTAGTGTTCAAATAGAGTACATTCTCTTTATCTATACCAATATCAAAATTATTCCAAAAATGCAGCTGCTTCTCTATGGTTAGAGAGGCCACAATAAGAGCAATGGTAAAGACAAATTGAGTGGTAATTAGCACACTTCGAAAATTTCTCCCTTTGCCAGAAAAGAACATTTTTCCTTTAACAGCCTGTGAGATGGGCGCCGAGGTTATGTAGCGCGAGGGGTAAAGAGCGGCTATTACTCCAAAGAGCAGAGCAAACAGAGCAAAGCCTACGTAGTAAAACTCTCGGCCTTCAAAAGAGAGACCCTCAATTTGAAACAAATTCTCTAGATGTACAAAAGAGAGCCGGTGTATAATAAGAGAGGCAACCAAAGCAATTAGCGACAATATAACAGCCTCACCCATAATTTGTAGTTTTGCTTTCCATCTCTTTTCACCCAGGATTTGCTGTACAGAGAGTGATTTTGCCCTTAGAGGTGCTTGTGATGTAGAGAAATTAATAAAGTTGACTGCACCCATAACCATTAACACCACAATGAGTAGAGAAAAAATGTCTAGCACTCTTTTGTTTACGGAGGTAAAATGGTATACTCTAGAGTTGTAATGCAAGCTCTCTAACGGTAGTAGATCTATTTTAACAGTTTTATTTAAATTGCGCTGGCTAAGTTGCTCTATCAATTTTGATATAAGTTCAATCTTTTCAATTTTATTCTCTACAACTGCTCTGTCGGTTCCTTTTTTTAATTGTAAGAAAATTGCGAAACTCCATTCACTCCAGTCACTATTGCCCTCTGTAATTAGTGATACAAAGGCATCGTTATGAAAAGAGGAGTTTTTGGGAATATCTTTACAAACACCAGATACAGTAAGAGTTGTTCCACCGGCAATTAATGATTTACCAACAATATCTGTAGTTTTAAAGAGGTTTGTGGCTAGCGTTTCAGAAATTACAATTGAGTTTGGCTCGGTAAGTACAGTGGCTGCATCTCCTACAATAAGTGGAAAATCGAACATTGTAAAAAAATCCGCCGAGGGGTTAATTATATTTGCCTTTATAGCATCTTTTGGGGTTTTATTGGGTGTGTAGAGCAGGTTGTTCCACCAATGGTTCATA
>JBAYBU010000206.1:0-3445 GCA_041669105.1 Bacteroidales bacterium
ACCAATGACATCAGTAGCCTTACTGGGAAAATAGGTAAATTAAAAGGCATTCAGGTAAAATCAGTATTAACAAAACAAAATGTTGAAAATGGCAACAAAAAAAACTTGGGCACAACAGGTCATTAAACAAGACGAAATTGACAAATATTTGATTAATGGCAAAGATTTTATTGACGAACGAGAGATAGTTCGTCATTTAGAAGAGAACAAAAATCCAGACAAACAGAGAATCAGAGATATAATGCAAAAGTCGCTCTCTATAGAACGGCTCAATCCCGATGAGGTTGCCGCATTATTGGCTGTTCAAAATGAAGAGTTGCTGCAGGAGATCTATTCTACTGCCCTGGAAGTTAAACGAAAAGTATATGATAATCGTATTGTTTTTTTTGCTCCTCTATACTGTTCAAATTTATGTGTTAACTCATGTTTATATTGCGGTTTTAGAAAAGAGAATAGTGACGAAAAGCGCCGTATCTTAACAATGGACGAGATTTGTGAAGAGACGCGAATTATGACTAGAGAGGGACATAAGCGGATGATTATAGTTTTTGGAGAGCATGAGCGTAGCGATGCCAACTATATGGTGAAAGCTATTGAGGCTGCATATTCTGTAAAAGAGAAATCTCCCAAAGGGCCTGGCTATGGAGATATTCGCCGAATAAATGTAAATGCTGCTCCAATGGAAACCTCGGCACTTAAAAAACTATTGGAAGCTGGTATTGGTACATATCAAGTGTTTCAGGAAACTTATCATAAACCTACATATAAAGTTGTTCATCCTTCTGGACCTAAATCGAATTACCAATGGCGCCTTTATGCACTCCACCGTGCAATGGATGCAGGTATTGACGATGTTGCAACTGGAGCACTTTTTGGTATTTATGATTGGAAATTTGAAGTAATGGGGTTGCTTTATCATGCGATGGATCTTGAACAGCAGTTTGGTATTGGGCCTCATACCATTTCATTCCCACGTTTAACTCCAGCAAGTGGATCAAAATTAAGTACAGATTCAAAATACTTGGTTAGCGATGCCCACATGAAAAGACTGGTTGCTATCTTACGTTTATCGGTCCCTTATACAGGACTAATTTGTACTGTTCGAGAAAAACCAGAAACACATACAGCCCTCATGACCATCGGATGCACACAAACAGATGCATCTAGTAATATTGGTATTGGAGGTTATACCGAGGCTTTAAAAGCGAAGGCACAAGCTCAAGCAGAAGGAATGAAGCAGATTAAAAACAATCAGCAATTTACCTTAAACGATACAAGAAGTCTAGACGAAATGATAAGAGAGATGGGTAAGCTTGGAATGATTTCATCTTTTTGTACAGCAGGATATCGTTGCGGTAGAACAGGTGATAAAATTATGGATTTGCTGAAGTCTTGCAAAGAGGGGAAATTTTGCAAGTTAAATGCAGTTCTTACTTATAGAGAATTTTTGGACGACTATGCATCTGAAGAGACGCGTGAAATTGGTTTCCCACTTATTGAAAAAGAGTTGGCCGAGATTAAAGAGATGCCCTTCTATAAGAAAGGTGATTTATATGAGAGTTTCTTAAATAAATATGAGCGGATTTGCAACGGAGAACGCGATCTTTACATCTAAAGACTTAGTGGAAATTTCAAATAAAACTGTGCATATTTAAATTGCTCTTTTTAATGTTTGTTTATACGATCTTGATGCTCTATTTTATCTTTTCTCAATATCTTTGGTGTATCACTAAAAGGAGGTGAAAGATGGAAGGAAGAGAGAACACATTAGTGCAAGAGATTAGGGAGCAAGCTACACTTAACATTGAGTCTCTTAATTATCTAGAGGGTCGGATTTGTGAATTTCTTGATTTGGAGGCAGATTTTGGGACGAGTCTAAACGGTAACCATGTCCAAAATAAGAGAATAAACCTACAAAAAGAACCCTCGGCACACTTCAAAGAGAACTCGGCACTCCCTCAAAAAAAGGAGGTTGACTTGTCTTTACAAACTGAGCTCGAAGCCGAATACGAAATAAACAAAGAGGCGGGGCTAGAGGCAGAAGATGACATCCAGCAAGAGTTAAAGCGAAGGATAAAAGAGAAAATAAAGCTAAAAAAAGAAAATAAGCAGGTAAAAAGAATTCAAGAGGGTTTTTTTCATGTTTGGTTTAGAGGTTGCAACCGTTACAATGTGTTTTATGAAGAGAGAGATTTTATAGGATTTTTGGAGCGGTGTAAAATTTCTGCAGAGAAAAATAAGACAGCTATTACGGCTTTTGTGTTGATGAACAACCATGTACACCTGCAAGTTTATACTCACACTCTTAACGATTTTATGAAATCTTTGCTTATTAGTTTTAGCCAGTGGTATAATAGGCGTAAAGAGATGGATGGGCAAGTTTTTAAGAGCCCTTTTTCTAGCTCTCCAATTTATTCTCGCTCTTCGTTGGAGAGGAACTTAATCTACATATTTACAAACCCTGTTAGGGCTGGAATGTGCAGTAGTGCAAATGATTACAAGTGGAGCTCATTTCATTTCGCAAAAAAAAATCATTATAATCCACTCAAAAATTATATCAAAATAGAGACCGCAGCTGTAGATTATTTGTATAAATCTTCGGGCTCATTATTAAAAAATAGTGATGAGTTTCTCTCTTTTTCCACTTTTAATGACTCTGGTAGCGAAAAAGCGCACAAAGAGATAAAGCTTTGTAAACCAAATGATAGTGAAGTAGCTATATATTTAAAGTACTTGCTTAATGGTAAGAGTTTAAGGGAATTATCAGATAAAGACTTTGTAAGAATAATTAAAGTGCTCAAATTCAACCAAAATGCTTCTTACAGGCAAATTTCTTCATTAACCCACGAAAGCTACCACCATATTCGTCAAAAACTTTCTCGCTAGAGTTTTTTTAGTGTTCGTTCCAGTAATAGCTGTCGGGATGAATTCGTTGGCCAAAGATAGAGGTGCCTACTCGCACAATGGTAGATCCTTCTTCTATAGCAGTTTCAAGATCTCCACTCATTCCCATTGAGAGTTCGTCCATTTTTACATTGGGAATATCTAGTGATGCAATCTCTTGCTGTAGCTGTTTAAGCAACCTAAAACATTTTCGTACTTTCTCTTCGTGGGAGCTAAATAGACCAATGGTCATTAACCCCTTCACTCGTAACGTATTAAACTCGGCAACCCCCCTAACTAAATCTATTGTGCTAGTAGGTGCTATGCCGAATTTGCTCTCTTCGTAGGAGGTGTTTACTTGGATGAATACGTCTAAGATCTTATTTTCTAACAACAAACGCTTGTGTAATTTTTCTGCTAAATCTAACCGATCTATAGATTCGACGCAATTGACTCCGCACCTCAAAATTTCTTTGATTTTATTGGATTGTAAGTGGCCAATAAAATGGCTAGTGTATTCAAAATCTTTTAACTCCTCGTACTTCTCTTTAATCTCTTGCAC
>JBAYBU010000207.1:0-3428 GCA_041669105.1 Bacteroidales bacterium
CCTTTAGAAGCTAGCTCAATGATTTTAAGATCTACATTCTTTTTCTCTTTATTTTGCATCTATCGCTTATAAATATTTATTAATGGGCCTCTAACCAATTTGCACCCCATGCACACTCTACAGTTAGCGGTACTTTAAGTTTAATTACACTTTCCATCTCTTCTTTTACCAGTTTATTAAGTTGTTCTACTTCATCTTTTAGAGCGTCAAAAACAAGCTCGTCATGTACTTGAAGAATCATTTTACTTTTAAGGCCCTCTTTTTTTATTCTGTTAGTAACATTTATCATTGCCACTTTAATGATGTCGGCAGCACTCCCTTGAATAGGAGCGTTTACTGCATTTCTTTGAGCCAACCCTCTTACTACATAATTCTTAGATCCAATATCGGGTAGATATCTTTTACGCCCGTAAAGAGTTGTAACAAAACCATCTTTTTTTGCCCTCTCGGTCATTTGTGTTATGTAGCTCTCTACTTGTGGATAAGATGCAAAATAATCTTCTATAAGTTTTTTAGACTCGTTCCTAGGAATAGCTAATCTCTGAGAGAGTCCAAAAGCCGAAATTCCATAAATTATTCCAAAATTTGCCACTTTTGCACGATTTCTCTGTTCGCGGGTTAATTGATCTTCTGGAATAGAGAATATTTTAGAGGCAGTTGCTGAGTGAATATCTTTACCTTCTTTAAAAGCCGATACAAAATGGGGGTCTTCGCTCATGTGAGCCATTATCCTTAGCTCTATTTGAGAGTAATCGGCAGACATTATTACCCCATTTTCATTAGAGGGTATAAAGGCTTTTCTAATTTCGCGCCCTCTCGCTGTACGGATAGGGATGTTCTGTAGATTTGGCTTTATAGAACTTAACCTGCCTGTAGCAGTTAGAGATTGATTGTATGTAGTATGAATCTTTCCTGTTTTTGGAGAGATTAATGAAGGTAAAGGGTCTATATATGTAGAGAGTAATTTTTTTACAGTTCTATATTCTAATATTAAAGGTACAATCGGATGAATATCAAGAATATCAGTTAAAGTCTCTTCGTCTGTAGAGTAGTTTTTTTTAGCTGTTTTCTTTGCATTTTTAACTAATTTGAGTTTTTCATAAAGGACTATTCCCAGTTGTTTTGGAGATGAGACATTAAGCGTTTGATCTTGTGCTAGATCTCTTACTTTTTGTTCAATTTTATTTAACTCTAAGGTAAGCTCCTTGCTATATTTTAGTAACATAGCAGTGTCTATCTTTACCCCTTGGTACTCCATATTGGAGAGCACTTTTATTAAAGGCATCTCTATATTGTTGTATAAAGAAGAGAGGTTCTCTTTCTCTAGCTCTTGAGAGAGTTTTTCATAAAGTGGTTGTAGTAATGGAAGCTCTTTTAGCATAGAGGTGGTTATCTCTTGTACCTCTAATTTAGAAAAAAGATCTCTCTGCTCTTGTGGAGTCTCTAACTGTACGTTAAGATATCTATTGGCCAAAATTTCTAGCTTGTGAGATCTTTCGGGCGAAATAAGATAGTGCATAAGCTCTATATCGGCTAGGTGCCCCTTTATTTCGCAACTGTGCTCTCTTAGATAGGATGCCAAAGATTTTATATCATATCCTACTTTAACAACGGACTCATTTTCCATTAACTCTTTTAGGGGGTTTGGCAAAGGGCTATCAAATGAAATAGTATAGGCCACCTTTGCAGATCCCACTATTAACCCATGATCAAAAATTTTAAAAGAGAGATATTTGTTATCTAAGGCTTTTTTAATTACCTCTCTCTCGTTTTTGTGAGACCATGTAATGAGAGCTTCTCTAGTTGGCTTTGATTGCTCTGTTAAGGTCTCATTTTTTATAGATTTAGTGGGGTTTATCTCTGCTGATTGAGCTGAATCTAGTGAAAAAAGTTGCTCCAATTGAGGGAGCATTTTTATAAGAGAAGAAAATTCATACTCTGTAAAAAGCTCTTTAGCTTTGGAGAAATTGGGAGTAGAGAGTTTAAGGTCTTCTTCTTTCCAATCTAGCTGAACATTAGTATCTATAGTTACTAATTTTTTGCTTAGTTCTATTTGAGGGAGAGCTTCTTTAAATGCTTCTTGTTGCTTTACAGGCAGTTCGGAGAGGTTTTTATAAACATTTTCTACTGTTTTATATTTTGCAATAAGTTTTTTGGAGGTTACCTCGCCTACGCCTCTCACACCTGGGATATTATCAGAAGAATCTCCCCAAATAGTGAGTATATCAATTACTTGAGAAGGTGTCTCTATGCCGTATTGGTCACATATTTGAGCTCTCCCTATAAGCTTATTTTCACCTCCGCTTCTACCTGGTTTATATTGATATATTTTATCTGAAACAAGTTGTCCAAAATCTTTATCGGGAGTTACCATATATACTGTATGGCCCTCTTTTTCTGCAATTTTAGCAAAAGTGCCTATAACGTCATCGGCTTCAAATCCGTTTTTCATGAGAACTGGTATTGAAACAGCCTCCATAAGTTCACAAAGTGGTTGGAGGGATTCTTTTATAAGCTCGGGCGTTGCACTGCGATTGGCTTTATACTCGGGGAATATTTCGTGCCTAAATGTTTTGGCAGGGGGGTCAAATGCAACGGCAAAATGAGAAGGTTTTTCCTTTATAAGTAGTTCTATAAGGGTTTTAGTAAATCCAAAAAGTATAGATGTGTCTCTCCCTTTTGAGTTTATCATAGGACGTCTCAAGAATGCATAATAGATCTTAAAGATTAGAGCGTGCCCGTCTATTAAAATTAATTTTTTCATTTAAAGATTGTCTTGGGCCAACCACTCTACAAAAGAGGTTGGTGTTTCATATAGTTTAATGCCATATAAGTTTAGGTGACTTGGCAGTTCTGTAGAGATGAGGTGAGCAAAATGAATTACTAAGTTTTCGCAAGTTGGTTGGAATGGAGTTATAACTACATTATTGTATGAGTGAGATAATTCATTTGCTAAGAGAGCATCTTCTCTTAATATTAGAGCATGGTCGAACCGATCTATTATGATTTTATTTATAATTGCTTTTAAATGGGAGAAGTCTATTAACATTCCCGATTTAGGGTCTTTATTATCTTGTTTAGGAGTTCCTTTGAGAGTGACAAACAGCCTGTATGAGTGACCATGAATAAAACGGCATTTGCCATCGTAGTTAACTAATGTGTGAGCTCCTTCAAAGCGAAACTCTTTTGTGACTCTTATAGTGGACATAATTTTTTTTACAAAAGTATCAATAATTTTGGAGTGGTAGAGGTTAATAATATTGTTAATTTTATAGATAATGCTATGTATTTCCTAATACATAGTAGATATAGTAATTAGAACTATTGATAAAACGAAGATTTCTTTGATTTTAAATTACAATTTAGTATTTTTGTACAAAATAAATACTAAGATATGGCATTAAACATTCAAAACATTTTATCGGACA
>JBAYBU010000208.1:0-3426 GCA_041669105.1 Bacteroidales bacterium
AATAGTTCTTTAAACTTCTCTTATAATAAAAATAAGATGACAGAAATAACTAATTCTGTCTTAGCCGTTTCTGCATGGGCAGGACGTACAGCACATGTAGTAGGTGAACCATACGGTAGTGTATATGCCTACAAATGGGCAGGATTAAGCTCTACCGGAGAGCCACAAGTGTATAACGAAAAAGGAGAAGTTGTCCAAAATTCTTCTAATGTAAAATCTATCGATGCACTTACTTCTGTAGGCTCTTTAATACCAAAGTATTCAGGAGGATTTGAAAATTTCATTCGATATAAAAACTTTGGTCTTTCATTTTTATTTGTTTTCAATGGAGGTAATGTCTTTAAAAAGGATGTCCCATCAATACAAGGTACTCCACAAGGGCTGACCTCTAATTACAACAAGTCTCTTAATAATAGATGGAAAGCTCCAGGTGACGAATCAAAAACAGATGTCCCTAAATTTAACATCTCCCCCGATAATGTAGATAGGTCTAATTTATATCAGGCTTCGGAACAGCATTGGGTAAGTGGAGACTTCATTAAATTGAGAAACATAGAACTCTCCTATTCACTCCCAAAACATTTTTTAAACACACTACTAGTAAGAAGCGCTACAGTAAAGTTCTTTGCTACTAATATTTTTTGTGTCGCTAAAAACAAAGAGGGTTTAGATCCAGAAATGTTTTCTACAGAAGGATATAGATATCCAATCATGCCTAGCTATACTCTAAGTTTAAATGTATCATTTTAGTAAAAAAAACATCATGAAAACAATACAATATATATTACTTTTTTGTACAGGATGCTTATTACTTACTTCCTGTGATAAATATCTAGATGTTAAACCTAAAGAGACTTTGATCCCAACTACTTACGCAGAATTTAGTAAAATTCTTGACTATGAATATAACTTTAAATATTCCGATGATGTTGTAGATATTTACAGTGACGATGTATATCTCTATGGGTTTGTATATCAAAGTTGGTTAGGCGAGTCTGCACAAAAAGCCTATAAATGGGATTCTCCTGTTCATTCTTCGGGAGATTTTGATATGGACTGGTCTTCTACATACTCTATGATTTTTAATTTCAACCTTATTATCAAAGAGGTAGACGGGGCAGACTTAGCAACAACAGAACAAAAAAACAATTTAAAAGCTGAGGCCTATCTAGCGAGAGCATTTGAATATTTAAGGTTAATCCAAAAGTATGGACATTCCTATAGTCCAAATACAAGTAAAACAGATCTTTCCGTGCCAATTCGTCTAGAGCCTGTTGTTGCTCCAGAAATACTAACAAGAGCCTCTATAGAAACAACTTTAGATTTAATAAAAAGTGACCTTAAAAATGCACTGAATGCTAATTTACCAAACATTGCAGACAAAAAACATAGAGGATCTTTAGCAGGAGTTTACGGTGTGTACGCAAAACTATACTTATACTTGTTAGACTACGAAAAAGTCTATGAATATGCCGATAAAGCATTGAAATTAGTAGGCGAACCAGCCCCAATTGAAAATTTTCTAAATTACGAAATCGTTGAACCATACGGTGGTAGAGGCCGTACAAATTTGCCAGATGCATATAATAGTGTAGAAACAGTCTATCTCAAATTAACAGAACAACTACCTGCTGGATATACTTTTATAAGCAATTCTTTAAAAGCTTTGTATGAACCAGGAGACAAACGCTTCGAATTCTATTTTGCAAACCCATATTATGGAGTAGAATATGAAACTGAAATGTTTGCAAGACACTTAATGATGAACATTGGCGTGAGTACTCCAGAACTACTGTTATTAAGAGCAGAAGGAGCTGCTAGACAAAACAAGCTGCAAGTGGCTTTGAATGATATAAATTTATTAAGATCTCAAAGATTAACTCCAGAAGCTTACGGTACAGGCTTTCAATCTACAAATAAAAATGAAGTAATTCAAATGGTTCTTGATGAACGCCGTAGAGAATTATGCTTTTTAAATGGGACTAGATTGTATGACATGAAACGCTTGAGCAAAGATCCCGAATTTACAACCCCCACTATTACAAGAATAAGTGAAGGTGAAACCTATACACTTGAACCGGAAAGTAACAAATATGCATTTCCTATTTGGCTTAAAATTATAGAGAGCAATCCTGGAATGGTCCAAAATTAACTAATTAACTAATTAACAAGTATGACTATTAAACATTTAAAACGATTACTCATAATCGTAGGTATCTTAATTGTCTTTAAAGTAACTGCAAATGACAAAAGTGGTGAAATAATTAAAGATCAAACTAAAGGAATCGAAGATACAACTTCGAATGGTGCCTCAAAGAAAGTTTTTGAAAAACTATTTAAAGAAGAACATGCTGAGTCCAAAGGACTTATTAATATTCATAAAATAGAGGATAAATTATACTTCGAAATTCCAACCTCCATTTTTGGAAGAGATATGCTATTAGGGTCTACTGTTTCTGAAACCAGTGATAATGGGAACGTCATTGTTGGTTCGAAACCATTAGCTCCCATACTAGTGAATTTTAGTATGGAAAACGAAAAAGTTTTATTAAATAAAGTTATAAACAATAGTATTACTCTTCCTTCTGATACCAATATTTCTAATGCCATAGATAAAAATCATATGGGAGCAATAATGGCATTGTTTAAAGTCGAAACTTATAATCCAGATAGTACAGCAGTAGTGGTAGATGTAACTAATTTTTTTAAATCAGATAATACAGACCTTACTACTTTTGACCGTTCTTCGGAATATGCTTCAATGGGTGAGCAAACCAATATTTTCCAACAAGAAAGATCCTTTATAACTGAGTTTAAATCTTTTGGAGACAACTTGTTTGTTAGGTCAAGTCTTTCCTACAATACTACAGTCAAAGGCAGAAGAGGAAATTTATTTACAGATAAACCATATACTGTGATTGCCACTCGCTCATTCTTGCTGCTTGATGAAAAACCATATAACTATAGAATTGCAGACTACAGAATAGGAGTTTTTAATAGTGGCAAAATCATGTTTAGTGATAAAGGGAACAAAGCAAAAGACCTCCACTTTGCACATAGATGGAGACTTGAGCCATCCGACATAGCAAAATATAAAAAGGGAGAGCTTGTAGAACCTATAAAACCTATAATATTTTACATGGATTCCGATTTCCCAGAATGGTGGAAGCCTTACCTAAAAGAAGGCATAGAAAGATGGAACGACGCTTACGAAGAAATAGGTTTCAAAAATGCAGTTAAGGTAGTTGAGTTCCCGAAAGACGATCCTGAATTTGACCCCGACAATATAAAATATTCATGTATACGATATGCTCCAATAAAAGTTGAAAATGCAATGGGGCCCTCTTGGGTAGATCCTCGATCTGGCGAAATTATTAATGCCTCCGTATATGTTTATCATGATGTTATAAAACTACTTAACAACTG
>JBAYBU010000209.1:0-3418 GCA_041669105.1 Bacteroidales bacterium
AAATAGTGGTAGGGAAACAATTCTTGGGAATAGGGATGGAAATGCTATTGTTATTAAAACCGATGTTTCTGGAGAGTCACTGGGTTTTATTCCTGTTAAAAATGTAAATGGAAGAATCATTAGAGTGAGCGATATTGCTACAATAACTTTAAAAGAAGAGATGCCAACTTCTTTTAGTAGAATAAACGGACTTAACACTATAAACTTATCTATCAAGCCAGATAAAGGGGTAAATAACTTGGAGCTTATTAAGAGTGTGAAAAACAAGATGATTGAGCTTAGCAAGAGGTTCCCAGAGAATTTTGCTGCATTTATTGTGTCTGATCAATCTACCGAAATTAAAGGGGAGATCCATAAAATAATGAGAAGAACAGTTCTTTCTGTCATTATTTTACTTCTCTTTGTCTATTTAGTGAGCCGTAGTTTAAGATATTTGGCGATTATTTTTATTACGCTATCAGCCAATATTTTTATTGCTTTTATCTTTTATTATATCTTTAATTTAGAGATTCACATCTACTCTCTTGCGGGCATAACAGTTTCTCTAGGTATAATTATAGACACCTCCATTATTATGATTGCTCACTATGGTTATTATAAAAATTTGAAGGCGTTTATTGCGATACTTGCGGCTCTGCTCACCACTATAGGTGCCCTTACGGTAGTTTTTCTTTTGCCCGAACAAGAGAAGAATATGTTGATGGAGTTTGCTGCGGTTATAATAATAAACTTAACGGTATCTATGGCCATTGCACTTATTTTTATACCTGCATTGATTGATAGATTTCCTATAAAGGGAGTGAGCGACTCGCAAAGTATAAATGGAGCTAGGAGAGTTATTAGGTTTAATAACCTTTATTACAGATATATAAATTTTGGGCGTAATCACAAATGGATCTTTATTGTTATTATAATTTTGGGATTTGGATTGCCGGTACAGATGCTCCCTTCTAAGATACAAAATGAAGAGACTCGTCTTCATGAAATTTATAACAAAAGTATTGGTAGTTTATTTTATCAAAACAAACTTAAAAAGAAGGTCGAAATTTTACTTGGGGGTTCGCTAAGATTATTTCAAAAAAACATGGCGGTTGGCTTTGGGGGACTTTATCGCGACCCTGCTAGGCCAGAGCTTACTATAAATGCCTCTATGCCCGATGGGTGTACAGTGCAGCAGCTCAACGATATAGTTGTTTTTATGGAGAATTATCTTACTCAGTTTAACCAAATTGAGATGTTTTATACCAATGTCTCTTCATACAGCAATGCATCTATAAGAGTTAAGTTTAAGAAAGAGGTAGAAAACACCGGTTTCCCCTTAATGTTAAAAACCGAAGTTATTGCCAAGGCAATTGATTTTGGAGGAGCAAATTGGAGTGTTAGCGGTATAGACGATCAGCATTTTAGTAATTATGTTGGTTCGAGTACGGGAGGCAGCCAACGTATTGTACTCACTGGGTATAATTACGATCTATTATATGATTTTGGGTTGAATTCTGTAGAAGCTCTTTCTAGCAACCAGCGTATTAGAGAAGCTTTTGTCATTGGCAGCTCTGGTATGAGGGGGCGAAGCGTGAGAAATGAGTACTTTATAGATTTTGATAGAGTTAAAATGGCAGAGCTAAATATAGATCCTAGTTATGTCTATTATGCATTAAACAGAAAACTTGCCTCTGCGGGGGGGGCTTCTTATAAAGTAGATGACGATAATTTTATTAAAGTTAAGGTTATTTCAAACGAAAAAGAGAGTTTTGATATATGGAATTTAAAGAATGAGTATTTAGATATTGGTGGCAGAAAAATAAAATTCTCCGATCTTGGTAAGATTGAGATGCGCATGACAGGTAATGATATTTTTAAGCAAAACCAGCAGTATACTATAAATGTAGCGTATAATTTTATTGGCTCTTTTGAACTCTCTAAAAGGGTTACTGAGAGGGAGACTGAGCGTTTGAATAGAGAGGTGCTCCCGATTGGATTTAAAGCTGGAACAGATAGAATGGGGTGGAGTATGAGTCCCTCTAAGACTTTTTTGCTTTTACTTGTGGTTATTGCAATAATTTATCTTATTTGTGCTATTCTTTTTGAGAGTTTGCTGGAACCATTAGTCATTATTATTTTAATACCCATCTCTTTTATTGGCCTATTTTTAACTTTTTATTTTACAAAGTTTAGATTTGATCAAGGGGGGATAGCTGCTTTAATAATGCTTAGCGGAATCTCTGTAAATGCCGGAATTTATCTACTTAATCAATATAATCTTATTGGAAGAGATCAAATTGGAAAAAGATCTCTTATAAGAAATTATATAAAATCATTTAATCATAAGATTATCCCTATCCTACTCACAATTGTCTCTACTGTGCTTGGGCTTGTCCCTTTCTTAACAGATGGCCCCAATGAGGTTTTTTGGTTCTCATTTGCAGTAGGTACAATGGGAGGATTACTTTTCTCTTTGGTGGGTATTGTTTTTGTTTTGCCCGTATTTGGCAAAAAAAGCAGCGTGGGGGCTGCATTTTAATTAGTGTCGTTTTGTCTTAGCCTGTAACCCACTCCTCTAACGCTCTCTATCACAAGCGTAGTTTCTATAAGTTTTTTGCGAAGGTTAGAAGTTAGGGCCTCTAATGCTCTTTTAGGATCTACATCTTTATCTTCCCATATATGTATAAAAATGTCGGAGTTTTTACATGTTTGGTTAAAGCTTTGGCATAAAAGCTCTAATAATTTATTTTCTAGCAATGAGAGAGTAGTGGGGGCTCCGTCTTGCATATAGAGTGTTCTCTCTTCGGGTGAATAGGTTATTGTGCCTAAAGTATAAAGATCGCTTCTTTTAGCCGAAACAAGTAAACATTTTTGGACTCTAATAAGTAACTCTCTAAGACCAAAAGGTTTTTTAAGATAGTCGCTACATCCTATCTCGAATCCGTTAACAACGCTACTATCGTCACTAATGGAGGTAATAAATATAATTGGAATGTTTTTATCGGTTCCTCTTATTAATTTTGCAAGTTCAAAGCCATCTATCTCTGGCATATTAACGTCTAAGAGCAATAAATCTGGTCTAATCAAATGATACTGTTCTAAAGCCGATTTCCCATCGTTTACAAATGTGAGATCGTATCCGTTCATTTTGAGAAACTCACAAATTGCATATCCAAAATTTAGTTCATCATCTGCTAATAGAATCTTATGTGCCATCTTCTTCTTTTTTTAATGTTAGAGTAAACTTACTCCCCTTTTCAGCTTCACTTACTAGCCCAATTTTTCCTTTATGGGCCTTAACTACCCATGTTACATACGTTAGACCTAGTCCAAACCCTTTCCCTTTATGAGAATGTTCTTTTTTGTTAACTCTGTAGAATTTCTCAAAAACCATGGTTTGTTCATTTTTAGGGATTCCAATTCCATTGTCTTCTAC
>JBAYBU010000210.1:0-3417 GCA_041669105.1 Bacteroidales bacterium
ACGTACCATGCCGATCCTAAATTAACATATTGCTCTACAAGTCTTAAATAGGCCAAAGGGGTATTTGTTACAACACGGCCACTCAAATGATTTATCCTGTAACCAAAGGGGAAAAACTCGATTTCGTCACTGGCAATAGGTAATTGATTTATCCAGGATTGCACTGTGTCATTGAAATACCTATAAATGACCATATCTTCTGGAAAGTCAGGGAAAGAGACAAATTGATCATCGGGTAAATCCAGCGTTTGTTTGGCAAAAGACTCCAAAATAGCCTGCCTTTTATGAATAAGACTCTCTAAACGAGCAACCTCTCTATCTAGAGATGTTGCTGAATAAAACTCCATAAAAGAGGCAAGAGTAAGAAGCAATGCAATAATCCATAAAATTACAGCTTTTTGCTTCAAAATCTCTTTTATCTTTTTAAACGCCATCCCTTTTTTGCTTATCCTTGTCATAGATATATTACAAAAATACTATTTATTTAAGATTTGTTAAGAATTTATGCTAATTTTATTGTTTAGACAACTGGCTTGATTTTTGCGTTAACTTAATTATAAAGGAGCAAAAGTAGTATAATGAAGAGAAGTTTAATTTTATTGATAACCCTTTTTGTAACGATTCCAGTTTTAACTGCTCAGGAGCAAGATGTATTTGTTCCCATCACAAAATATATACAAAATGGCGATGCCGAAAGGCTTTCGGCTTGGTTTGCCCCAAATTTAGAAATTGATCTTCTTGGGGTTTCAAATGTATGTAGCAGGCAACAAGCAAAACAAATTTTAAAGGATTTTTTCAATACATATTCGCCTAAGGTGTTTGCTATTGCATACAAATCAGGAAAAGCTCCAATGAAGTATGCCATTGGCAATCTCAATGCAGGAGGCTCTAAGTTTAGAGTTACCCTATTTGTAAAAACTCAGCAAGAGGGGAACTATATACAGCAGCTACGAATAGAAAAAGAGTAGATTATTATTCTATAAAACTCTCATTACTATCTAAATATTGGCTTGGCGTAATCTAACACATTTTCTTTGGTAATGACTGGACTGCCTAAAATCATTAACCTCTCAACTACGTTTCTAAGCTCACGAATATTGCCTGTCCATCTATATCCTGCAAGCTCTTCTAAAGCCTCCTCTTCTATCTTTCTTGACGGCATCCCGTTTTCTATAGCAACTTGCTCCAAAAAATGATTTACAAGTAGGGGGATATCTTCTTTCCTTTCAAAAAGAGGGGGTACATGAATTACAATTACACTTAGCCTGTGATATAGATCTTCTCTAAAACTTCCACTTTTAATCTCTTCTATAAGGTTTTTATTGGTTGCTGCAATAACTCTTACCCTGGTATTAATATCTTTATCGCTTCCAACACGACTTATTTTATTCTCTTGTAATACTCTCAAGACTTTTGATTGGGCAGCTAAACTCATATCTCCTATTTCGTCTAAGAAAAGAGTTCCACCATCAGCCTGCTCAAATTTCCCTTTATGCTGTTTAACTGCGCTGGTAAAGGCCCCTTTTTCGTGACCAAACAGCACGCTCTCTATTAACTCTCCCGGTATAGCAGCACAGTTCACCTCTACAAAAGGCATTTTATTACGGTCGCTTTTTTCATGAAGCCAGCGTGCTACCAACTCTTTCCCTGTCCCATTAGAGCCTGTAATCAAAACTCTTGCCTCTGTAGGAGCAACTCTCTTTATCATATCTTTGATTCGTGTAATTGCAGGCGAGACACCCACAATTTCTGGAATCTTAGAGACTCTTTTCTTTAATATTTTGGTCTCTTTTACAAGATTGGTGCGATCTGTAGCATTTCTTAGTGTAATGAGTATCCTATTGAGATCCAATGGCTTTTGAATGAAATCAAAGGCGCCTTTTTTTATGCACTCTACGGCAGAGTCGATTGAGCCATGCCCCGATATCATAATAACTGACGAATCTACATTAGATTCGCCTAGCTTGTCTAAAAGCTCCATACCATCCATATTTGGCATTTTTATATCAGAGAAAATCACATCGTAATTTTCTGAAGTGGCTTTCTCAAATCCCTCTACACCGTCTGCTGCCACTTCTACTTTGTGACCCTCAAATTCGAGAATCTCTTTAAGAGTATTTCTTATCGATTTTTCGTCGTCTATAATTAGAAGCTTCATAATATATTTATCTTAAATATTTCAATTAATTAACACTACTGTATAGTTGCTGCATATTCGGCCATATATCCCTCTTTAAGAGAAAATGAAGATTGGTACAGCTCCCTAATTGCACCTTTTTTAATAAGATAGTCTATAAAAATAGTGCCCAACACCATGTAGTCTGCTCTCATAGGAGACATCCCTGCCATAATGAGTCGCTCCTGATGGTTAGATAGAAGCAGTTTGTTATGTAACAGAGCAAATTTATCCAAAGGTAACTCTATTGCTGGTAAGGAGAAGTTATCCAAAGGAAAAATAAGTTCGCGAATAGTATCAAAAGAGCCCGAAGATCCAATTAAAAGAGTTGGATTGTATCTTTGTAATTCGGTAAAAAACGGCTCTAAAATAATCTCTAAATATGAGAGATAAAACTCTATCTCAGAAGTAGTTATAGGATCCGAAGGGTTAACCATCTCCTTAATTCTAATAACACCAATTGGGAAACTCTGTTTCCATAGAATTTTATCTTTATTGGCTATAATCAACTCGTTGCTCCCTCCACCTATATCTAGCATAAGCACGTTTTCGCTATAAAGCAAAATAGATTCTCTTATCCCTTTATAGACTAACTCGGCCTCTCTCTCTCCCGATATAACCTCTATCTCTACCCCAAATTTCTCCTTTACTTTTTGTACAAATAATTGACCGTTAGAAGCATCTCTTATTGCCGAGGTGGCAAAAGCTTTAATTGCATCTACACCTCCATTTAGAGTAATCTGCTCCATCATTTGCGACAAAGCTTCTGTAGAAGAGTCTATCGCTTCTTGGGAAAGAGCGCCACTTTTAAAGCCACCTTTCCCAATATGTGAGTTCACCTTGATTACTTTTTTTATATCACATTTATTTTTTGAGATCTCAACCAAAAGCAAATTAAAAACATTGGTCCCAAGATCAAAAACAGCAAGTCTCATTCAAATTATTTTTACAAAGATAACCCTTTTTTGCGTATGTTTGTTTTTTGTGCTAGTATGAAAAGTAGAGAGATTATTATAGCAATAGACGGCCATTCATCTACAGGCAAAAGTACCTTTGCCAGAGCAATCTCTATACGTTATGGGCTAATATATGTAGATACAGGAGCGCTCTACAGAGGTGTCACTCTACTCTCTCAAAGGAAGGGACTTGATGAGTTAGAGAACACTACTTTTAAATTTTTGCCTACTGGGCCTAACGGCTATGGCCAATTATATATGAACGGAGAGAATATAGAGAAAGAG
>JBAYBU010000211.1:0-3415 GCA_041669105.1 Bacteroidales bacterium
AAAGCCCTGCTCTCTTTCTTCTTCACGGTTGGAGTGGTTCATACAGCGATTGGAGCAATAAAGCAGAGATTCAGGCAGTAAGTGATAAATATGGATTTATAATAATAACGCCAGATGGGTTTTATAATAGTTGGTACCTAAATAATATAGACACTAATAAAATGCAGTGGAGAACTTTCTTCAATAAAGAACTCTATCCTTTAATAGAAGAGAGATACAATCTAGACCCAAAAAAAACCTTTATTACAGGCTTAAGTATGGGAGGGCACGGCGCCATAAATATTTTTCTTGACGATACTACCCGTTTTAGAGCAGCTGGTAGTATGTCTGGAGTTCTTAACTTACAAGACACAAGACTTAAGGAGACTCAAATGAGTCAAGTGTTAGGAACATATTCTCTAGAAAACCCACTCTACAATAGCAACTCGGCAATTAATAGATTAGACTCTATGAAAGGGAGCAAAAAGATGATGGTTATTAGTTGTGGGACACAGGATGGAATAGCAAAAAGCAGCAGAGATTTTTCTGATCGCTGCAACCAATTAGAAATTACAAATACATTAATAATGAGTCCTGGGAATCATACGTGGGAGTACTGGGCTTTTGCACTAGAGTTACACCTTTTCTTATTCCAAAAAGAGCTTGCAAAATAAGTTAGTCTCTATATAGAGAAAAACTCTAAGAGAAAAGTCTCCTTATTTTCTGTTTAAGCTTTTTTTTAAAAATACGCTTCGTTAAAAACTTAACTCTGGCAGCTGTTAGATTGTTAAGCACAAGAATACTATCTCTATCTACCTGCTTAGCATATTCTGTTGCAATAACTCCTAAATGTTGAGTTTCAACAGTGAGGCGTCTCATATTTCTAATACCCTTCATATACGAGTATCTAGAAAATTTCATGCGGTTATTATCAATCAAAGAAAAATCTAAATCTCTATTATTACAAGAAAATAGAACATTGGTAATATTGTAATCTTTATGAAAGATCCCTTTTTTATGCAAAGAATAACTAAATTCAGCAAAACTTCTAATAAAGTCGCTATTTTCATGAGCTGGCTGTGCAAAGACCTCTTCTATAGGTGAATAATCTGTAAAAAGAGATATGTAATAACTCTTGTTTAAAAGCAAATTTTTATAACAATTTATCCAAGCAACAGGCTCGGGCGTAGTTATGCCATTGGCAGCAAGCCTACCAGAGTTTTCATAAGATCTTTGGGCCTTTGATTTTCTTATATGAGCATAAACAAACTTATTCAAGAAGAATATTTTTTTAAAATATTTAATTATGAATAGCACCCCGTTTTTTTCTACAACTCTTATAATATTTCTATCTTCATAAATAGTTGTTCCCATAGAGTCGAACAACTCCGGAACCGATTCAAAGTAAGGCTTTAAATCAATAAAATTCTTATTTACAAATATCTCTTTACGCACACCTATCTAAATAACAACATTAATAAATCAATTTAAAATCATCCACTTGGGCTTTGGTGCGTCCAAAAGATAATAATCAAAATATTCATCCATCCTTCTTGTCCAATCTAGCGATATCTCTCTTTTTCTAATATTATGTCCATCGCCTTTGTAATTAAACATCCATACCTCTTTACCTAATCTTTTAAGCCCAAGAAAAAGCTCTAAACCTTGAGAATAAGGGACAGCCTCGTCTCCATCGCTATGTCTAGAAAGAAGAGGAGTTGTAACTTGATCTAGATAAAAAAGAGGAGAGTTCTCTATATAATTTTCTCTTTTCTCCCACAATGTACCTCCTATCCTACTTTGAGTAGATTCATACATAAACATTCTTGGCTTACCAGGGCCAGTACGGATGCCAGTATATGCCGAGGTCATATTAGAAACAGCTGTCTCAGAACAAGCACAAGTAAAAATATCTGTTTGTGTAATCAAAAAAACCACCTGATAACCTCCCCAACTATGGCCTTGTAACCCTATTTTGTTAGGGTTAGCAATACCCTTATCTATCAAGTAACGCGTGCCACTCTCTACAATATTCAAACAACTCTTACCAGGCCACCCTATCTCATATTTAATATCTGGCATAAACACAACATAACCTCTGCTTACAAACATAATGGGGTTTATTGTAGAAGTAGTAGGTGCGGGATTATAAAATAAAAAAGCATCTTGACTCATGGTCTCATAAAAATAGACAATCATAGGATATGATTTGGTAGAGTCGTAATCTTCTGGAGTATATAAAACACCTTTCTGTTTTTGACCACCAAAGTCTTTCCAATTTATTATTTTTGAATCACCTACTTTATACTCCTTTAGTTGATCATTTAAAGAGGTAATCCTGCGAGTCAGATTTAAATCTTTATCGGTAATCCAATAATCGGGAGCTTCGTTAAAACTCTCTCTCCTAACAATGTAATTACCCCTTTCAAGAAGTTTTGGATATGAGAATTTAAATGGCCCTTCAATTAATTTAGTAGGATTTTTGCCTTTAGAGACTCTATAATAACCACTATGTAAATTATCTAAATTAATCGACTCTAAAATAACATCGCTCTGTAAATCAACAGCATTAGCACTACCCTTACCTCTACCTCTACCTCTGCCCTTATTTAAATTGAGAATTTTAAACTTAATATTATTTGCTCTTCCATATCCATTTGTCAAACAATATACCTCTTTGGGATTTCCATTAATCGGAACTGCCCATACATCGTATTTGTCATAAATAATAAAAAACTTCTCATCGGCACTAAGCCCAGCTTGCCCATAAGTGCCAGCTGGTTGAGGCTTGTCAAAATCATCTCTTGTTACTGGATATGGGATTAACTCAGATAGATTTATTTTGTGCCCAGAATCTAAAAAGTTGACATACCAAGACTCAGTACTATTCTCGTAGGTAAATAGATGAGGAGTTGTTGGAGATATAGCGAATACTCCTTCAAATGCTTTGAATAGAATCTTAGACTCTCCCGTTTTGACATTGGTATAGTAAAAATCTTTAGGGATTGGGTCTTTCCAAAGATCTTCATATAAATATGGGCTACTATCAAACTCAAAACCATAAGGAGAATTATCATTCATAATAAGAAAAATACCACGTCCTTGCGAAAGTTGAATAAATTTATTTTCGCTAGGCCTATATATGCAAAAAATATTATTTACATAAATGTTGTCTTTTCCTTTTTTTTGCGATGGTAACAAAGTATCGTTCCACCTCCATAACTCATATTCAAATGGCGGTTTCTTGGCTTTTGATTTTACACTTGAATCTTTACTATTACCAACATCTGCAGTTAGCGGTGTAATTTGGAACTTATAATAACTACCATCTTTAGAAAAAGAGATTCCACTCTTTATATTGAACCTCATATTTTCTGGAATGTAAGTACCATCCAACTGTGAGACGCTATGAACATAATAATTTTTCTTACCCTTT
>JBAYBU010000212.1:0-3372 GCA_041669105.1 Bacteroidales bacterium
ATTAATGACAATGAGAGTTTTGCAGGTATAAGTTTCAATTTACAACAGCTACCTTCGTAATCTCCACAAAGCTCTCTTTTGTATTTGTCGTAACTAACCCATCCAGAATAGATCCCCATCTCGGCCTCAATGTTCCACTTTTTAGAGATCATTTTTGCATAACCAGTACTTAAAGTTATCCCTACTCCTTTGCCGTAATAACGATAAGACTTTACCCCTAAATTATACTGCATAGCAGTGAGATTGACTCCTCCAAAATATCCCGAGTAGCTATGCCATTTCCACCACCTTATTCCTGGCTGAATCATTATATGTTTTATTTTTTTGTTATTGTTAAACTCTATTGGATTCCATGAAAAAGGAATGTGGAATGTGATATTTTGCGAAAATGCTTTTGAGAGCTCAATGTTTATAGACCCAACGGCAAGCGAAGCAATGTTCACTCCCAACGAATGGTTTTGTGCTTTGCAGTTAATGTTGTATAACAGCAACACAATTGCGCCAACGTATCTATAGTATCTTAATTTATTTTTTTTCACTTAAAGTTGTATTTGCTATCTCTTTTTGATTCCACTGCTCTACTGCTGCATTTTCAAAGACGATTTTTTTTTGAGATATAGATGTTCTATATCTATATTGCACTCCACCTTGGAACCCGTTTGGAGGAGAGGGGAGTGTGCAATAATATCTCTCTTTTGATTCTTGATTGCTATTAGAAATGGTTGTGATATCTAACTCTATAGGGATATCTACATTCTCTTTTAAGGGCAAAATTATATAGGATGCCTTATTGTTATTTGTAAACATCTCTGCTCTAAGTGCAGAGGTGCTTTTTGCAGGAGTTATCTTGCCTGTTGCTAGTTTTAAAATTTGATTTGTAGTGGGGATTCCTATAGTTGCTCTGCTTAAGCTTGCTTGCTCTAAATGAGCTTTAGAGTAAGTTTGGGTGTTAAGTTCAATAATTATTGCTGCAGCTACATGAACAAAATTGAACTTTATGTTTGAGTGGCCGCATATTGTTATATCTCTGCTTTGTGCCCATAAATAGTCTACTCCATTTTTAAGGGAGTTAGATTGCCCCATAGTAAATGAGAGCCCGTTCAAAGAAGAGTAATTTGTAGAAACTGCATAAAAATCGTAGTAACCAGGAGCTAAATAGAGAGCAAAATTATTTGCTAAAATTAGGTTCCCAGAGAGATTAGAAATTGCTTTTAAAGGAGTATCTAAGTGCTCTTTTTTTAAAGAGGGGTCTTCTCCACTATAATATGTAAAAATAGAAGTTTCGACCCCTGCTGGAAAAACAGAGGCCGATTTTGTAATAGCATAATTCCCCAAGAAGTTAACTCTATATTGCTCTTTGTAATTACTCTCTTGACTGCATGTAGAGCAATTTTCTCCAATACAGGAAAAAAGTATTGGTATAACAAGCAGTAAAAGCAGCTCTCTACTATTTAGGGAAATTATCATATTTACTACTCATTTAAAGTTGTTGCAGATATAGTTTGAGTTGTCCAATCTTCTACTTGGGCTTCTAAAAATGTAATCTCCTTAGCATCTACAGAGAGGTTAAGTTTATAATAGGTGCCTTCTATATAGACCATAGGAGTTATTGTTGCTACATATTTTTTATTATTTACCTGAGTACCACCAATTATGGCATTCACAACCACTTCTATATCTAAAGAGATTGATTGCATTGGTAGCATAACCATAATTCCTTTTTTGCCACTTAATTCCATAGCTGTTGCTACATCTTTTTGTGTAGAGGGTGTAATTGTGCCGGTTGCAAGGTTCATTGTAGAAGAGGTATTAGGTTTAGATGGAGTGATTTTAATTGAGATAACTTCTAAAGAGCTTACGCCTGTACCTTCTGCTACGTTTATCTCTAGACTTACTGCTTTGTGATTATAAGTGAAATTGACGATGCCACCTTCACTTACAGCAGGAGCTTTTGCCCATAAATAATCGATATTGTTTGATAGCTGCCCAGAAACACCAGAAGTGAAAGTTAACCCAGCCGCCACATTAGTATTATTAGCAACTGAGTAAAAATCGTATGATCCTTTAGGGAGATACAATGGGGTAGTAGGAGTGAGTACTCCTCCAGCTTGGCTGGTAGCTTCTAACGGAGTGCCACTAACGAACGTGGTTGAGCTAGGTACTGCAGCTGCTATACAGGCATAAATTGTTGCTTTATTGCTTGTTGTGAAAGTTGTAGTTGCTTTTGTATTTGGGAGGTTATTATAGCAGGCAAAGAATTGTACTTCACTATTCTCTCTCCTCACTACATTCTCCTCTTTTTGGCAAGACCACAGAAGTGCAATTGTGATAATTGCGAGCCCATAATTTTTTAGATTTTTCATAATAATTGGTTTAATTAATTTTGTAATAGTACTAAAATGGTTTATTAATAAATTATAATACAATGTCTTGATAATGGGCGTAATCTGTCCAATCAATAATTGTAGACGATATATATTCTATATTGTGGGGTGTCACATTTAGATAAAATCTGTTTACCATACCTTGCTCTAATCCTTTTTCTAGGAATACTTTAATAAAAAGCGTTTTATCAATCGGATCGATACTGTTAGAAAGAGTTATTTTAAATGTTAAATCGGTACCTGCTATAGTAGGGTTACAGTAATAGACCCACTCGGTTTCTTTTTGGTTATAAAGTGCATTTTCGAAAAACAAGGTAGTGCATTGTTCATAACTGCATTTACCGGTTGCAATATTTAATAAAGCATCTTTTTCTTGAGGGGGAGAGATCTCTATTTTAGATATTTTACAATTATCTAAAACGCTATCTACAGTGCATTTTACAATAATCATAGAGTTTGCCAAGTTGAAAAAGAGTCCCACTCTGTTTAGCGGAGATTTTCTTATTTTGCTTTCTCTATTTGCGTAAAAATATTTAAGCCCATTTTGGAGTTTTATTTTGTCGGTTAAAAATAGTTCTTGAGACGATAATAGTGCGCAAAAATTATACTCTCCAGGGAATAATTTAAGTATGTTGGGAGAGTTTATAGAGAAAGAGTCTGGTAAAACAAAATAACTATTTAAAATTGGTGCTGGTGTTGAATCGATACCATTATAAAGCAATATCATATAATTTATAGAGTTACACTTTATGTTTGAGCTGTCATAAAAACTCACTTTGTATTTCCCCCAGTTTGGGCAGTTGTTAAAATTTTCCTTAATACAAGATAAAATTTGCAAAGTGCTCATAAAGAAGATGATATATTTAAAGTAACTTTTCATAATTTTAATAGGGCATCTCATTTTTAATAAGGTATCTCATTTGATTCATAATCCCATTCATTGCAAGAGATGGAGAGAGAAGAGTTGGAAACACTTTCTATATTTACC
>JBAYBU010000213.1:0-3360 GCA_041669105.1 Bacteroidales bacterium
GTTTGGCAAAACCGAGCAAGGAAACATTTGGTTAGACGCCAACTACACCTCGCCCTATGCTTTTTATCAATTTTGGCTAAATGTTAGCGACCAAGATGCTCAAAAATATATCAAAATTTTTACAATGCTCTCTAAAGAGATAATTGACAGTGAAATAGCAAAACATCTGGAGGCTCCTCATAAAAGAGAGTTACAAAGGCTTCTTGCAAAAGAAGTTACCACAATGGTTCATGGCAAAGAGGAGTACGGAAAAGCTCTAAAAGCATCGTCCATTCTTTTTGGACAATCAACTTCAGAAACTTTGAAAGAGTTAGACGAGAAAACATTTTTAAATCTATTTGAAGGTGTCCCTCAATTTGATATTAGCCGTAAGAACCTTAGAGAGAATATTATAGAGTTACTTGCAGTACATACCTCTGTATTTCCTTCTAAAGGAGAGTGTCGTAAAATGATACAGGCAGGTGGGGTAAGTGTAAATAAAAACAAAATAGATTCTATAGAGCTAGCTTTGAGTGAAAATGATTTACTCAATCAAAAATATATTCTTGTTCAAAAGGGCAAGAAGAATTACTTTATTTTAAAAATAATTTGATATGGAAAGTCAAAGTACAAGACAACACAAGGTTTCTAGGCAGTTACAAAGAGACCTCTCAGAGATATTTAGAGAAAAAGGAACTCAAGCATTCAGCGGAGCCATGATATCAGTTACCTCAGTAAGAATTAGTCCCGACCTTTCTGTAGCTAGGGTATATTTAAGTATTTTTCCCTCGGCAAAGAGTAAAGAGGCTTTTGAGCAGGTAGAGGCTTCTGCCAGAAACATAAGAGGATTATTAGGTAATCGGGTAGCAAAACAGCTAAGAATAGTGCCCGAACTAGTGTTTGCAATAGATGATTCTCTAGATTATGTAGAGAAAATAGACCAACTACTTAAAAAGTAATGCTGTCATTTTACTTTAAATCTGTAGCTTAATTCTAATACTATAACCTTGCTTTAATATTATAAACTTGCACTTGCCACTCTTCATAGCTAAAAGATATCTATTTGCTAAGAAATCGCATAATGTTATCAATATTATATCTGTGCTAAGTGCTGTTGGTATTGCTATTGGGACTGCTGCTTTAATAATTATTCTCTCGGTTTACAATGGATTTGAGGGGCTCATAAAGTCTCTCTACTCTACTTATGAGTCCGATTTGTTAATAACCCCCTCGGCTGGAAAAAGCTTCTCTCCAAACACAGCACAATTTGACAAAATCCGCAATCAAAAAGAGATAGCTGCGTTTTGTGAAGTAGTAGAAGAGAACGTCTTTGTAAAATACGGGTCACAAGAGTCTGTAGCAACCATTAAGGGAGTAGATTCTAGTTTTGCTAGAATAACTCAAATAAAAAAGTATATCAAAGAGGGAGAATTCTCTCTCTATCATGGAGAGCTTCCACAAGCAATACTCGGACGTTCCATGGCTTTTAACCTTGGGCTAAGAGTTCATTTTGTAGATCCCTTACAACTTTATTTCCCCTCTAGGAACAGAACTCTCTCTATAGTAAACCCTACTGCGTCATTAAATTTACAAAAGGTTTTTCCTGTGGGTTTATTTACTATAGATCAAAACTTCGACAAAAAATATCTATTTATTCCAATAGAAGTAGCTAGGAACCTTCTTGAATATGAACAAGAGGTCTCTTCGATTGAGATATATACTAAGCCCAATGTAAATATTAATCAGCTCAAGGCAAACATAAAAGAATTGCTTGGCTTAGACTATATGGTTAAAGATAGATACGAGCAAAATGAAACATTATACAAAATGATGAAGTCAGAAAAAGTCTCTATCTATATCATTTTACTTTTTGTGGCTATTATAATCTCTTGTAACCTTTTTGGTTCTCTCTCTATGCTTATTATAGAAAAAAGAGAAGACACCAAAACTCTTAAGGCTTTAGGTGCAAATGATAGCCTTATTAAAAAAATCTTCCTCTTTGAGGGGTGGATGATCTCTCTTCTGGGGATTTTTGTGGGTGTAATATTTGCACTCCTCTTAAGTTTTATTCAGCAACAGTTTGGAATTATACCAATGCCTGGGAGTTTTATTGTAAATAGTTATCCAATAATTGTCAAATTCCAAGACGTTGCTATAACTATCTGTGGAATAGCGGTTATAGGATTATTATCTGCTATGTTACCATTTTTAATCGTTAAAAAAATTGAAAATTTCTAAAAATGATGCAACGTTTTAATTGCCTGATGCATCTTCAAGATGTAGGTTTAAGTTTTAATACACAAGAAAAGGGGTCGATTTCTGTAGCAGGGGGTCGGCCTTTTTACGTTTTATTGGCTATACTTTTTTCTATTGCCCTATTTTTTCCTATTCTCTCTTTTGGTGCATTGCCACTCTGCAACCAACAATCCAATCCTGGCACACAACAATCTACCCCTCGCACAGAACAAACTACTCTCGGCACACAACAATCTGCCCTTAGCACAGAACAAATTAACCTCGGCACACAACAATCTACTCTTAGCACAGAGCAAACAAAACCTCGTGTTGTAATTCTTGCAACAGGCGGAACCATAGCAGGTAGTGCAGAGAGCTCTTTTCAAGCATCTTACAACCCTGGAGTGCAAAATATAGAGATGATTATCTCTTCTGTCCCAGAAATTAACTCTCTAGCAAATTTAAAAGGGATTCAGGTGTGCAATATCTCTAGCCAAAATATGGAAGAAGAGATGTGGATAGAACTCTGGAGAATTGCAGATAGTCTCTTTACATATAACTTATGCGATGGTATTGTTATTACTCATGGTACCGACACAATGGAAGAGACCGCCTATTTCCTCAACTTAACTTTACGTCATACAAAGCCTGTTATAATTACAGGGTCTATGCGACCTGCCACCTCTCTAAGTGCCGATGGCCCTTTTAATCTTTATAATGCAGTAGCTCTTGCCGCCTCTCCTTTAGCTCATAACAAAGGAGTTATGGTAACTATGAATGATTATATCTATTGTGCAAACGATGTAACTAAAAACAATACAGTAAATACCAACGCCTTCTCCTGCCCAAACTTTGGGCCACTAGGATATATGAGAGAAGGGATTCCCACCTTTTATAGAGAGAACAAATTCATTCATACTGCTGCTTCTGAATTTGATATTTCTAAATTTAGCAAAAAGTCTAAAGCAGAATTGAGCAAACTACTTAAAGTAGAGTTGAACGAGCTGCCTAAAACAGAGATTGCTCTCTCTTATGCATTTGCATCTGGAGCTGCTATAAATGCTATAATTGACTCTGGTGCCGAGGGTATAATAATCGCTGGGGTTGGCCATGGAAACTTCAATAGAGAAATTCTAAAAGGAATGA
>JBAYBU010000214.1:0-3356 GCA_041669105.1 Bacteroidales bacterium
TAAAGTTGTTTTTGAGATATCAAAACCGTAGGCCTCTAACGATGGGCGCATTTTAGTGGGGTGGGCGCAGGGGCTGTTTGTAAGCCGAGTACACTCTTCTTTGGGGCAAAGTAGGCAGCTGCCAGCAAAAAAACAGAGGCTCCCTGCGTATCTATTTTGGAGTTCTAATAACTGCCCGTCAATACCAAAGCGTGCCTGCTCCATTATTTGGTAAGAGAGAGTGTTGTGCTCTGTAACATCTGCCGGTGCATATCTAGTAGCCTCATTTATAAATATTTGAGAGCCTATTATATGTATATATTTATATCCGCTTATTCTTGCTAAAGTATCATAATCAAATGGAGGGCATGCCCATATTTTACCGTAGTTGCTGCACTCTTTGCACTGTTCAATAAATTGGGCAGCATTGCAATACTCCTCTATATAATTAGGAGCCAAAACTCTCACTATTTTGTGCTTTACTATCATTATTTGGTGTTTACCTTCATTATTTGGTGCTTTACCTTCACTATTTTGTACTTAATTTTATTTAATATCTAAATACAAAAATAGAAATAAAGAACAAACATGTATATTATAGAGTAGTATTAGCAAGCATGCATAGGAAAACTATATATTTGTTGTCTTATTAGTGTAGATGCATCTATTATTTAATATATGCTTCTGTTTTTTTACTATATAAATCTATTTAATTCTCACTTTATGAATCGTTATACAAATCGATATTCAAACTATTATATGAGGCTTTTAGCCACTATTTTTATTTTCTCAATGGCAATCACAGCCTCGGCGCAAAACATGAGTTCAAGCGGTGCCTCGGCACAGCAGAATAGGATTGTAGGCCGAGTTGTTGAGGGGCCAGATGCAATTGCTGTGGAGTATGCGTCGGTAGTACTCAAAAATGCAAAAGATAGCGCAATAGCCGGTACGGTAACTAATAAAAGAGGCGTTTTTATATTTAATGTAAAAGAGAAAGGCAAACACATTTTGCAAATTAGTTTTATTGGCTACAAAACTATTGAACAAGAGATTAATATTAAACCAGGAATAAACGGAATTAAGGAGCCGATTTTACTGGCGCAACATGCGGCAATGCTAAAAGAGGCAGCGGTAACGGCATCTTATACAGAGCGGCAAACAGATATAGAGAGAACAAGAATTAACACCTCGGCCTCTATTGCTGCCTCTACAGGATCGGTAATTGAGCTGCTACGTAGTGCCTCTATGGTCTCTGTAGATAATGACAACACTATTTTCATAAGAGGGAATCCTAATATATTGGTTCTTATGGATGGTATCCCAACCACTATAGGAACTTTAGACGGTATACCTGCCTCGGCAACTCAAAGTATAGAGATAATTACCAACCCAAGCGCAAAATATGACTCCGAGGGTACTGGTGGAATTATAAATATAATTACTAAAAAGGAGAGAAGGGCTGGAACTTCGCTCTCTTCTACGCTAAATTGGGGAGTGGCAAATAAGCTAAATGGTAATTTGATGGCTACTTTAAATAGAAATGGTTGGAATCTCTCTTTGAACTACTCTGGTAAATACCAAATAGAAGATGTTGTAAGTGAGCTTTATAGACATTTTCACACTACAGGAAACTCTATTGAGCAGAAGATACTTTCTGAAAGAATAGATAAAAGCAGCATGATAGGAGCAAGTGCTTCTAAGTTGTTTAATTCAGGGAATACTTTTTCTTTAAATTTGAAATACTCTAACCCCAGGTTAGATAATATTCAGGATATAAATAATATTAACTCTTCATTACAAGATCACAACAGCCAAAACAGAATAAATGAGTTTAACTTTAATAGGAAGATGGCCGAGGTTATAGCTAACTATAAAATAGTATTAAAGCCAGAGAAAAGTGATCTCTCTCTATTGGGCTCGTACTCTCAAAATAAAGGTAGAAGAAGGGCATACTATATAGAAGATGAGTTGCCTCTTCAAAGATCTCAAGGGGGTGGACGCCCTACAAACTATACAGTTCAGGCAGATTATACACTGAAACTACCCAAGCAGAGCATGCTAGAGGCGGGTGTAAAGTATTTTTATAGAAGAAATGACTTTAAGTTTGATTCATATCAATACGATCATGAAAAAGACATTTGGTCTTATGATGAGCTCTTTAGTAGCGATTTAGACTATAAAGAAAATATCTACTCACTCTATGCAAACTATGTTGCAAAGCTGCAAAATGAGATCTCTTTTAAGCTAGGCTTTCGTAGTGAACAGAGTTACTCTAATCTAGATATAAGAAAAGAGAATACGCAAATTAAGAACAACCATCTCTTTCTCTCTCCTTTTGCTATGCTTCAAAAAGAGTTCTCTAAAAATAGTTCCCTTGCTTTCTCTTTCTCTAGAAGGGTTACAAGGCCTATGTACAAACAGTTAAACCCTTTTTTAAATATGATTGATAAAAGTGTTTATGAGATAGGAAACAGAGATTTAGTTCCAGAAGAGGTTACATTGAGTGAATTGGCCTACAACTACTCATCTAATGGTAGAACTTTTAACTTCTCTCTTTTTTACAATATTACCTCTAATTTTATTACAGAAGTAACCTCTTTATATGGCCAAGAGGCACTTATGATAACCTATGTAAATGGAGACAAAAGCAATAAAATAGGCGCCGATCTTAATCTTAGAAATAAGTTCTCTTCTTGGCTAACAGCATCTTTAAGTGCCAATGTCTACTATGGAGAGACTAAAGGAGAGGCAAATGATATTGACCTCTATAGTAGCAAGATAATGTGGCAGGGCAATGTAGCTACAAATTTAACCCCTTCTAAAAAGGACAATATATCTCTTCAATATTTTTACAGTTCGCCAGCAATATATCCACAGTTTGAGTCTCAAGCAGTTCATTATATGGATGCAAGCTATAAGAGAGTGTTAATTAAGAATATACTCACAGCATCTATAACTCTTACAGATGTGTTTAATACAAGAAAATGGAACATTGTCTCTGATAATATAATTTACTCACTAGATAATAGAAGTAAGAACGAAAGCCGAGTTTTATGGGTGGGTCTTACTTTTAACTTAAATAGAGACCAAATGTCTAGACCTCAGAAGAAGGAGCCGTCTCAAGAGCCCGAAACTCTGATTAAGTTGGGCCACTAGTGTTAGCGTTGTTTTAATTACAAAAGAAACTTTTTTATCTGCTGTTTGTTAGAGATACTAGCTTCTAAGGAGTGCTTGTGACACTGTTGTATAATGCATTGTTTGGATAGTAATGTCAATAATAATTAAAGTTATGAATATATTTAAATTAATAGCGGCTGTTTTTTCTACTCTTTTTGCTGTGAGCGTATCGGCTCAAACAGTTGTAACGCCGCCTGTAA
>JBAYBU010000215.1:0-3340 GCA_041669105.1 Bacteroidales bacterium
ACAAGATAGCATAAGTTATTGGGAGGATTTTGATAGACAAAAAATCGCTTGGAATAGAATTGCAAGTGAAAAGGTTTTTTCTCTTGTGGATAAAGGCTATTTTATTCAGGATAGTATGCATTTTTTAACAGGAGAAAACCTTGATTTTATAATAGCAATACTAAATTCTAAACTGTTTTCTTGGTTTATGTATCTTATAATTGGAGATGCTACTGGTGGAAATGCAGGAAACTCAGATAATGTTAAAAATCTAACTATTCAAAAGCCAAACAATAAGTCTAAAAAATTAATTAAAGAGTATCTTAATAAAATGCAGTATCAAAAAATTGATAAATTTGTATATGAACTATACAATATTTCAGAAGATGAAATCAGTTTTATTGAGCTTCAATAAACTCAATCTCCTTTTCAGTAAGATCATATATTTTGTAAATTAAATTATCAATTTCCCTATACTTTCTTGACTGCAACAATTCTTTGATATGTTGTTCTGTTTCTGTTTCAGGTTTAATGATTGGCAACTTCTCAATATATTGTGACAACCAACGCAATCCCTTACTTCCTAGACTAATACTGTAAATTTGTCTAAAAATAGTTTCAATAAATTTAGAGTTTAACATTGCTAAAATATATTCAAGATGTGTTCCTGTAATTAAATATCCTGTATTTGAAACAAAAAACTCTGCATTTTTATCAAATACAAAACTACTTCCTTGTGTTAATTCTTGATATACAATTTTCTGTTTATAAAAATCCTCCATATAAGCGCAGTTTCTCAGATTGTATGGGGTATCTCCTTTGTCTGCGCGTTTTTCTAATTGTGGGTAGTATTGGTCTAAATGCTTTTTAATTGCAACGTAATCATTTATATTTATAGGTTTTAACCCTTTTTCTTTGATACCATTATGAGTGTTAATTAACCATAGATCAGCGAAATCATAACCATACTTTTTTATGTCTCTGCCACGTAAAATAGGTCTAATAATTTCGGCAGATTTAGGGTCTTCGGAAATGAGCTTCATCTTTGTTTTTTCATCAATAATAAAAGCCTCGTTGTAACCAGTTAATACGCCTCTATAAATTTTTATATCCCAATCCTTCAAAGGGGTTCCAACAGCTTCTATCTTTGCTTTTATTTGTTGCTCAATTTTACTTAAAACAACCCAACTTTCGTTGCTTGAAAAAGCACAATGTATTGCATTTTGTCTAAAATAAACGCTGGACTGCTTGCTGCATTTATTAGATAGATTTTATTATAACCTTTTACGTTTAACTTAGACTATAATTGACTAATAATTTAAATAACTAAAAATGATCTACGGATACATCAGAGTAAGCACAGACAAACAAACAGTAGAAAACCAGCGTTACGAGATTAACCACTTCTGTGAACGACAGGAACTAGTAGTAAATAAATGGATAGAAGAGACTATATCTGGAACAAAGAAAGTTATAGATAGAAAGCTCGGCACACTTCTCAAAAAAATGAAAAAAGAAGATATCCTTATTTGCTCTGAGCTTTCTCGCTTAGGAAGAAATCTTTTAATGATTATGGGTGTTCTTAACGAATGTATGAACAGAGATATCCAAGTTTGGACTATTAAAGATAATTATCGTTTAGGAAGTGATATCAATTCTAAAGTTTTAGCATTTGCTTTTGGATTATCGGCAGAAATTGAAAGAAATTTAATCTCTCAACGGACCAAAGAAGCATTAGCTCGTAAACGTGCAGAAGGAGTTATCCTTGGCCGCCCAATTGGAAGCAAATCTGCTAAAACAAAACTTACTGGGCAAGAGAAAAAAATACAGGAATTATTGGATAACAAAGTTTCCTATTCTGCTATAGGGCGAATTTTGGGAGTACACCGTCTCACAGTTTCTTCATTCGTTCGCAATCAAAAATATAAAGAGGTTTTACGATAGTTTAGGACTCAAGAATTTTCCCTAGCTCGTAATCAATCTGGGCAGTTAGATATTCCTCTCCTTCAAAGGTGTATGGTATTGGTTGGTCATTGCCATCTGTGATTAACGCTATCTGTGCACCTTTCACCTCTACCAGCATAGATCCCGTTGCTACTCTCATTTACCCAACACATCTATCCACTCTTTGAGTTGGGGTTTGTCTAGATCGCTAAGGCGTTTAATTTTCATGTGACTCATCTCTTCGCCAGAAGCTTCTAGCAGGTTCTTGGGGTCTTTTAATTTACTAGAGTCGAAAAACCCTACTGCAACATACTTAGAAGCATCTCTTAAATAGAGTAACTCCTTATCTTTAAAAAAGACAATACGCCTCCATTTATAAAACTCTTTTACATCTTTAATTTGGGCGTGAACCATAGCGCGAGCCTCTTCCAAAATCTCTCTATGTCCATTAGGCGCTTTACTAATGTACTCTGTAACTTGCTTGTTCATGGCATTATATTTTTAGGAAATTCCTTAGTAACCCTTGAATTTAATAAATTTCAGGAATATATCCTACTCCAAAAGAGTAAAATTAAACACAAATATCTGCTTTAGATCTCTTTTTTAGTCTACCTTATAATAACTGTAAGCTTTGTATCTGAGTTCATTCCTTGGAAAGACCACTCTTGTGTTCCATTCAAATTATTTCCTGCTCTGTAGTATATATTTGAACCTGGTTGTTGAATTTTAGGTAGCTCATTATAGATATTAGGAGTAGTTGAATAATTATAAAGATTAATAGAGCCTAATTGATATTCAATACCATTTACAGTTGATGTTACCCACGACCCTGTATTATAACTATATCCATTGGGCATAGTTGTATAGTCCGACAATAGATTAGCTGCTCCAAACCTCTCAAGCAGATCTCCATAAGAAGCCACTTTCCCTCCATTTGTATTTACAGCATCTACAACAGATTGAACCCCTGTAGAATTATTTTGTATAAGCTCTTTTATAAGATTTGCTCCTCCGTAGTTTCTCATTAAATAGGCTCCTAAAGCATATGTTTTTGAGTAATTCAAAGAGCGTTGGTCAGAGATTGAACTCCAGTCCAAAAGAGTGTACTCATTCTTAGAGTTATACAGGGGTAATCTACCACTTCTATTACCACTACCTCCCGCATTAGGTGTTATATATGACACACCTCTAGGGCCATTGGCTAATATTTTATTAGCAACTAAATCTTCTACACATTGTGCGCACATTTCATTTATTGCAGTATTATTGGCCTGTTTATTTAATACTCTTTTTTGATAATTGTATACCATATGGGTGAACTCGTGTGCTAAAGTAGATATGGCGCCCATATGTTGAGATAAATCCCATTTGCCATTATTTGTTTGTCCAAACAAAACTGCATCTATCACAATCAATA
>JBAYBU010000216.1:0-3310 GCA_041669105.1 Bacteroidales bacterium
AGCTCGCCAGCCATAAGGTGTAGTGTAATTTCTGATAGTTTTGCTTCGTAAAGTGCCTTTAGCTTTCTATCGGAAGCAGACATATATGAGATTTGATAGTCACGAAATTCGATGCCAGACAAAGAGCCAAGTTTGTATTTTTCCATAGCAGCCTCCAGATTTAAAAAGGCCGATTCTCTGCTCTCTTCTTCAAAGTCAATTAGCTTTAAATTGTTTATATAAAGATTATAAAGTTGCCTTAGTTCACTTTCAAGATCTTGTTGAGCTCTAAGGAGCGATAATGCGGCATTCTCTTTAGATAAATAGGCATTTTTAACTCTTCTGTTAAGTTCGCCTCCATTAAAAATTGGGATTGAAAGTGTAAACCCCCAATTAAACCCATTAGATTCATCGAAGTTAGCTGGAAGCACTCGGCTTCTGTTAAAATTGTAGTTATAGCCAGCCGAAAAATCAAGAGATGGGTATTTATAAGATTTAGCAATTTGAATGTCTAAAGTAGCAATTTTCTCACCTGCTCTTATAGAGTTTAATTCTGTATTACTTCTATTTGCCAATTCAATTAAATTGCTTAGTTGCAGTTGTTCTTCGGGGATAATAGTGTCTCTTACAGAGTGTTGAGAGTCTAAAGGGATGTTCATCATTTTGTACAACTCTATATAGGCATTTTTTAAATTCTCTTTTTGTAACATTAAACTAGACAAATCACTGTTCAGGTAAATCTTTGCCTGTTTATATTCTAAACCCGAATCGCTCCCAATATTATACCTAGTTAGGGCTTGATTATATCTAGTTGCAGATATAGCAACCAATTCAGTTAAAAGTGCTACCTGGTTTTGCAAGCTTATTATTCTATAATATTTAGAGGAGACTGCCATAACAAGATTCTCTACAATAGATCTAAAATTATACTCCCCTTGGGCCAAAAGTTCTTCCTGCTTTTCTCGTGTAGCAAACATAGAAAAACCATCGAACAGCCTCCAACCTAAGTTTACTCCATTAATTGCCGAGCTATTTCTGTTGCTACTTTTATCAATATCACCAGTTGTTGTGTAATTTTTCTGCTCCAATCTATTGTCGCTATAGCGGGAACTTGCCGATATTGTTGGTAAAAATGGTTCTAAATTTACGTTATTTTGTGCAATCTGTAAATTATTATTAGAAATTACTACAGAGTAGTTAGCCTCAAGTGCTCTTGAAATACAATCTTCAAGAGTTAAAAAAATGAAGTCCTCTTCTTTTTTGACTGTATTAGAACTGGCATCCTCATTGTTACTAGCGTCGGCGTTAAAGACCAAAAAAAAGAGTGGCAACAATATTATCAAAAATCTATTTATTTGAGTCGATCTCATTGTAATTTGCTTTAGTAGAAGAGATAAATGAATACATAGCGGGTATTATGTAGAGTGTAAAAAAAGTAGAGAAAATAAGCCCTCCAGCAACAGCAACACCCATAGAGATTCTACTCTCTGCCCCCGCTCCGCTTGCAAAAACCATTGGCGAAATACCCAATATGGTAGATAGGCTTGTCATTAAAATTGGCCTAAAACGAGATATAGCCGATTCCATTATAGCATCAAACTTATTTAATCCTGTAAGCTTTCTTTGATTGGCAAACTCAACCATAAGAATACCGTTTTTAGAGACCAAACCTATAAGCATAATTAGCCCTATCTGGCTAAATATATTAAGAGTATGCCCATACGCTTTTATAGAGATTAAAGCTCCAATAAGAGCAAGTGGTACAGTAAACATAATAATCAGGGGGTCTCTAAAACTCTCAAATTGTGCCGAAAGCACTAGATAAATAAGTATTAAAGCCAAAACAAATGCAAAAAACAGACTAGATGTACTCTCTACAAAATCTTTTGACTGGCCAGAAAGAGCTGTAGAGAAATTATTGGGATCCAATACCTCACTGGTTATTTTATTCATCTCTTCTATTCCCTGCCCCAAAGTATATCCTTTAGAGAGAGAGGCCGAGACTGTTGCAGAGACAAAACGGTTATATCTGTAGAGTTGAGGTGGAGTACTACTTTCGCTCATAGTTATAAGGTTGTCTAACTGAACCAAAACGCCTTTGTCGTTCCTTACATAAATGTTGGCTAAATCTACTGGTTTGTTCCTCATGCTCTGGTCTATCTGGCTCATTATTTGGTACTGCTTGCCATTTCTTATAAAATAGCCAATACGTTGCTCGCTCATAGAAAGTTGGATAGTTTGAGCAATATTTTGTATAGAGACACCCATAAAAGATGCTTTATCTCTATCTATATTTATACTCAACTCTGGTTTTGTAAAGCGCAAATTCACATCGGAATTTGCAAAAACCTCGCTCTGAGCAACCTCGGCCATAAATTCTGGGAGCACCTCTTTTAAAGAGTCTAGATTATTGGCCTGAATAACATATTGAACAGGCATACCCCCTCGCCTCCCACCAAAAGTTTGTTGCTGGGTTACAAAACTCCTTGCTCCAGTAAGAAGAGATGCTTTTGGAGAGAGTGCATCTGCTATCTCTTGTTGCGACCTCTCACGGTTCAAAGGATCTACTAATGCTATTTGAAAGCGAGCTCTATTTCCACCTCCCATTCCAACCATCTGCATAGCTTGTGCTTTTTCTGGCACATCCTCTTCTATAAGTGCATACATCTCATCGGAGTATTTGAGCATATAGTCATAAGTTGCTCCCTCCTGAGCTGTGCTCGAAATAGAGATCATAGACCTATCCTCTAAAGGTGCCATCTCAGAAGGTATTGTAAGCCAAAAATAGATTATAAAACCAAGCGAAAGGAGTAAAAAAAGAATAGCAACCCATCTTTGTCTCATAAAAGCATTGAGAGAACGGCTATAAAGCCTATTTAATCCTATAAAAAAAGGCTCGGTAAACCTATAAAAACCCCCCTCGTTTGCTCCTGGCTTTAGGAGCTTACTAGAAATCATAGGTGTAAGAGTGAGTGCTACAAAGCTAGAGATCATAACAGCTCCTGCTATAACAATAGAAAACTCTCTAAAAAGACGCCCAGTTACACCCTGTAAAAAGACTATAGGAAAGAAAACCGCCACAAGAGTAATGGTAGTAGCAATAACTGCAAAAAAAATCTCTTTAGAGCCCTCTATTGCGGCCTCTTTAGGATTCACACCTCGTTCAATTTTGGTGTAAATATTTTCCATTACTACAATAGCATCATCTACAACAAGCCCTATTGCAAGTACCAATGCAAGCAGAGTAAGAATATTAATAGAGAACCCTGCTAAGTACATTACAAAAAAGGACCCTATCAAAGAGATAGGTATAGCAATAATAGGAATAAGC
>JBAYBU010000217.1:0-3286 GCA_041669105.1 Bacteroidales bacterium
CAGATGCTTGCATTTCCTTCGCCAATAATTGCGTTACTGGGATAGAACCAAACAGGGAGCAAATTCACAAGAATTTAAATGATTCTTTGATGTTGGTTACAGCCTTGAATACTCATATTGGTTATGAGAAGGCGGCAAAAATTGCTCATAGTGCATTTGAAAATAACCTAAGTTTAAAGCAAGCAGCTTTAAACTTAGGTTATGTCTCAGAAGAGCAGTTTGATGAGTGGGTAGTTCCAGTAAAGATGATTTCTCCAAAATCTATCTCTTAACACCTGGGCGCTATTCAAAAAAATATTTACCTCATAAGCATATGGCTTAATACTTTATAGGTTGTCGATAAACTTTCGTAGCTCAGTTTTTGTTTTTCCAGTTTTTTTCTCTATTCTGCCAATCAGTTCATCTTCTTTACCTTCTACGTAAATTAAATCATCATCTGTAAGATCTCCATACATTTGCTTCATTTTACCTTTAATCACGTTCCAGTTACCGCGAATTTTGTCATTTGTTGCACTCATAATAATGTTTTTTAATTTTATTTTTACAAACTATCTACCTTCTAAACCTTTGTGCTCCTCCAAAAATAAGTGAAAGAAGAAACAAGATTAAGAAAACAAAAAATATAATTTTGGCTATTCCAACTGCCCCAGCAGCAATGCCTCCAAATCCAAATAATGCAGCAACTAATGCAATTATGAAAAATAATAGTGCTAAACGTAACATAATGTTTATTTTAAAGTTAATTTATAATATGACTGAGTTTTTTATACCACTAAAGAGTGATTTCCACCAGTAGTTGAATATAGATCTCTTTTTGTTTCTGCTAAAAGAGACATTGCCTTCTCTAAACGACTTTTCTGTTTTTAAATTTTCTTTATGCAAAAGGATATTATTTATTAAAAAGGTTTGTGCCTTTTTTATCCTATTGTCTGATTTGTCTATGATCGATATTTTAAGGTCATTATAATCAAAATACAAATTGCCCTTTGAATCATCATTGTTGTACACAAAGTCAAATGAGAGCTTATTTACTTTTCCACTTTCTACAAGAACCGAAGCGTTTTGCTCAAGAATTGGGTTAAAGGAGGCTATATCCATAGATCCCATGACTCCTTTTGCACTGTAAGAGCGTGGATATTTGACATTTGGAAAAATAAAATTTGCTGTTAAAAGAGCTTCATTCATTACATTTGCACTTGCGTGCATAGTAGTAGGAGCAGTAATCAGTGAGTCGATATTACTTAAATTTTTGATATTTGCTGATAGGTTATTGAATGTAACGGCTCCAGCTTTTTTAGAGTCCTTTACACGTTCGGCATATTCAATATTTGCATCTTTCAATATAATAGAGTCAATATGAAGAGTTATTGGTAATGAGTGGAGTAATTCTATAGGTAGTTTTGTATCGGGCTTTTCTGGAAAGGGTAATCTTTTATCTTTAAATGCAATTCCTGTAAAATGGTTAATCTCTATTTGAGACATTATTAATGCATTTTGTGATATTAGATTTTGTAATTGGATGTTTTCCATATTAATGCCCTTAACGGTAAAGTCAAACCAATCTGTCTCTACACCTGTATGTTTTCCTATTTCATATTTGGCAAATCTAGATTTGAGCAGAAGTAGATCTATGGTCAACCTGTTTTCACTTCCTCTGTAACTAATTGTATCATAGCTTATATTATGTAGTCCATTAGCAAGCCGATACGATCCATTTCTAAGAAAAAAACTTAAGCTGTCAAAATTGGTTTTGTTATAAGAAAATCTTTTTAAATTGGTGTTAGAGATTGCCCATAAATCTAGATTGAACTCTGTATTAAAGATAGAATCTGCTTTGCTGTGATCTGCTTTGCTATGATCTGTTTTGCTAGAATCTATTTTGCCAGGATCTATTTTGCTAGGATCTGCTTGACTAATGAGAAAGTTTGCTTTAATTATTTGAACCTTATCAATACCTATTAAATTGTATTTAGAGGTTTTATTGTTTTCTTGGGGGAGTATAAGTTTGTTGTTTTCATCTAGATATAAACTTATGTTAGCACCATTAATTAAGACTTTTCTTAATGCAATTTTCTTATTGAAGATAAGTTTTAATAGTTGGATTCCTTGAAATCTGATTTTTGTAGTTGAGACTGAGCCAAAACCTACCGTATCGTAGAGTTGTACATCATGCAAGGTGAGATTACCCACAAGGAGCTTCACTTTTACATCTCCTACTTTAGTTTTAAAGGTGCCAAATTCATATCTAGGAATTGCCTCTTCTAATTTACTAGATATTAAAGATGAGGCAATCCATGATAAAATTATTATGCAAAGGAAAGATAGTAAAACCCATATACCTATTCGGCTTGCTTTCATAATTTAAATTTCAATTTAAATGAGTATTTGCATGGAATAAAATGATTTTTTCCTTGGCGTAAACTATCTAAGTACTTATGCAAAAGTCAGGGATATTAAGCTTTTTTTGGATCTGCCTTAGAATCGGCCTTTTTAAAAGATTGAGCCGCTTTCTTTACTCTCTCTTCTAACTCGTCTACTTTTTTCCCTAGTTCTTCTACTTTCTCCCCAGCATCCTCTTTATAACCTCTAAATTTATCCTGGACTCTATCTACTGTTTCATCGAATTCATTGGTGATTCTCTCCGATGTTTTTTTTGCCCTGTCCTTAATTAGTTGGCGTGTCTCTTCACCTTTACGAGGTGCTAATAATAATCCGGTGATAACACCAGCTGTTACACCCACTACCAAACCGACGAACCCTTTTAAAAATTTACTCATAATATTTTTTATTTAAAAATTGTTATTTAAATGTTATTAACTGCTTGTTTTTACTTTTCTACTTTACAATCGCCTTCCTCTAATCAGTGAAATTAGAGTGCCGTCAACTGCTTGTTTTTACTTCTCTGTTTTACAATCGCCTTCCTCTAATCAGTGAAATTAGAGTGCCGTCAACTGCTTGTTTTTACTTCTCTGTTTTACAATCGCCTTCCTCTAATCAGTGAAATTAATATTGAAATTACTGCTAAAACTAAAAGGATATGTATTAGTTGCCCAGATGAATAAACAAAAAACCCTAGAAACCAACCAATTATTAATACCACTGCGATTATGTACAATATACTTCTCATAACATTTTGCTTATTAATTATTTATGTTTGTTATAATTTTATCTCTATTCCCATCAACTGATAGTTCTGTTCTTATCAGTTGATAGCTGTAGTTCTATCTTTATTTCCATCAACTGATAGTTCTGTTCTTATCAGTTGATAGCTGTAGTTCTATCTTTA
>JBAYBU010000218.1:0-3281 GCA_041669105.1 Bacteroidales bacterium
AGTGAGGTTAGCAATGGGGCCAAGAGATCTTAAAAAAGGCACCGTAGAGCTGGCGAGAAGAGATACTCTTACAAAGGAGTTCTGTGAAAGAGAAGGTGTAGAGGAGTATATAGTAACTTTACTAGATCAAATACAGAAAAATATCTATAATAAAGCTTTAGAATTTAGAGAGAAGAGTACTATAAAAGTAGATGATTTCGAAACCTTTAAAGAGAAAATAGAAGAGGGTGGTTTTTTACTTTGCCATTGGGATGGAACGGCCGAAACCGAAGCTAAAATAAAAGAGGAGACAAAAGCCACAATAAGATGTATCCCTTTAGAAAACAACGATTTAGAAGAGGGTAAGTGTATATATACAGGAGAGCCATCTAAACAAAGAGTCTTTTTTGCAAGAGCTTATTAAATATTATTTTATTTGTTTTACTCCATTAGATTATTTTTATTAGAATATGTTTAAGAAGTTTTTATTGATTTTTTTCTTTTTTATTGGTCTTGTTTCTTTTGCTCAAGAAAAAACCACTGCTGAGTCTAAAACTCTAGATTCTTATAAATTAAGTGTGGGACAAGAACTTAGTTTAATTATTGCTTCTAAAGTGAAAATACCTCAATTCACACCACCCGTACCCGAACCTAGTAGATGGTCGGGGGGAACTTTAGTTCAGGTTGGATTTTCTCAACTAGCACTTGCCAATTGGGCTTCTGGAGGATATGACAATGTTGCGCTTAATGCACATTTTAATATTTATAGAAATTATGCAGTAAAGGATAATATGTATTGGGAAAATCGGCTCCAGATAGCTTATGGTTTTATTCAATCTTTTGGTGATGGATATAAAAAAAGTGACGATAAATTAGTTTTTGATAGCAAGTTGGGATATAGGGCGTTTAACGATTTTTTTGCAGCAGCTTCCTTTAATTTACGCACACAAATGACCAATGGATATACATATCCAACAAATAAAGATCCGATATTGCGCTCCGCGCCATTTGCTCCAGCCTATTTTTCTTTGGGTATTGGTATGGATTATAAACCGGTAAAGCCATTGTCAATAAACTTCTCTCCATTAACGGGAAACTTGGTAGTAGTAGAGAAAGCAGAGTTAAGAAAAAAGTATGGTAATAAAATTGACCAAGCTGCTAGGCTTGAGTTGGGAGCACAGCTTAAAATTGATTACAAGCATAAGATAAGTAAAAAACTCACTATAAACTCTACACTAAATCTCTTCTCGGACTATTTAGGGAAGCCAGAAAACATAAAAGTTTACTGGGACCTATTTGTTGATACAAAAATTAATAAATATTTTTCTGTAAATATAAGAACCAATCTTATTTATGACGATGAAATTCGCATAGCCGATAAGGATGGTAACTCTGCTCCACGTGTTCAATTTAAAGAGATTTTATCGATAGGATTCTCATATACTTTTGGAGAGTTTAAAAAATAATGATTCTAAACTTAAAAGAATGATCACTAAATTTAAAGAGTCTTTGTTGGAGTTAATAGAGTCTAAGGAGATGCATCCATCTTCTGAATTTGCTCCTTCTATTTTACTTGCTGTAAGCGGAGGGATAGACTCTATTTGTATGGCTCATCTCTTTTCTAGAGTTTTTTACAGCAACTACGCTATTGCTACTATTAATTTTTCTTTAAGAGGCGAAGAGAGTGATGGTGACGAAAACTTAGTGCGTGATTGGGCTAATAAACATGGCATTAAATGCTACACTACTACCTTTGATACCAATAAATATGCTTCGCAAATGGGCATCTCTACTCAAATGGCAGCTCGTGATTTACGTTACAATTGGTTTGACTCTCTTGTAAAGGAGCACTCTTTTGACTATTTGGCAATTGCACATAACCTTAACGATTCTGTAGAGACTTTTTTTATTAATATTCTAAGAGGTACTGGTTTACAGGGGCTCACTGGTATTAGAAAAAAAAATGGATATATAATTAGACCTCTACTCGGCTTTACACGTAGCCAAATTGCAGATTTAATAAAGAAAGAGAAAATACCTTTTAGAGAAGACAGTAGTAATGCAGAGAGCCACTATTCAAGAAATAGATTGAGGAATATGGTGTTCCCCGAATTTGAAATGATAAATCAATCTTTTCTAAAAACTGTAGAGAGAGATATGAATAATGTAGAGGCAGCTGTAGATGTGCTACAAGATCTTTTTTTAAAGAAAAGAGATAGTTTTTATGATCACTCTCTTACCAAAATATCTATAGATGCTCTTCTAAAAGAGAGCCGCCCAGATTTTTGGCTTTATGAGCTTTTAAATGAGTACGGTTTTAATCCCGATCAAATTTTACAAGTAAATGAATCACTTACCGGCCAATCGGGCAAAGAGTTTCACTCTCAAAGCCACTTACTTATAAAAGATCGTGACTTTTTACTGCTTTTTCCAAAAGGGGGTGAATCTTTAAAATTGAGAGTAGATAAACTTAAAATCCCCTCGTTAAAGATTGGAGAGAGAGCTAAATTTGCGTGTTGCAAACAAGTGGTTGAACTCTCTCTTTATTTAAAGCCTAAAGGGTTTTCATATAAAAAAGGGCAAACTTCTAATAACGTACCTATAAGAGATCTTTTCTCTAGCAACCAAGACAAACCAGCAGAAATTGACGGCATATTTCCCCAACCTCTTCTTTATTTAGATGCCGATTTACTCCAATTTCCACTGCTGCTCCGTACTTGGGAAGATGGGGATAAATTTATACCATTGGGTATGAAAGGTACCAAGAAGTTAAGTGACTTTATGACTGATTTAAAACTCGATAAAGTCTCTAAAGATCAAACTATACTACTCCTTTCTGGAGATCAAATAGTGGCTGTTATAGGTTACAGGATAGATGAAAGATTTAAAGTTACTGCCGGCACGAAAAACATTCTAGAGATTCAAGTTTAACATATTAAGTGAATTTTATCAAGTGTAGTTACATTTAGTTAGAAGTTAGAAAGGATGCTAAAATTAATTTTTAGCATCCTTTTTTCTATATTTACGCTTTTGATTTAGAAAAAACGACGGATTTTTACTTTGATTGAGTCTAATAGGGTGTTTGATTGAGTCTAATAGGGTGTATATGATGATTTCGGACGAGAAGATAATAGAGAAAGTTCTTGAAGGAGAAACGGATTTGTTCCGGCTGTTGGTAGAGAGATATCATGAGAGGATCTTTATTCTTTTGCGAGGGTTTGTACACCAGATAGAGGATGCCGAAGATGTTACTCAAGAGACGTTTATAAAAGCATTTATCTCTTTGGGTAGTTTTAAAGGGA
>JBAYBU010000219.1:0-3279 GCA_041669105.1 Bacteroidales bacterium
AAAACAAGTCTCAAGGATGGAATATGCTGTATGATTGTTATGTTACCATTACTTAACTTACTTCTGTCGATTGGCCTTTCATATACGCCGTATCTTGCGCCTGCCTCTCCAACTGGGTATGAGGAAATTTGCAAACCAAACCCATCGTCACTTTCTAATGTCTCAATATAAGTAAGTCTTATATCAATCTGAGTATTAGTAGCCTCAATCTTTGGTGGGCTAATCATTAACTCTACTCCATCTGTTGTAGCAGTGTAAATGTTTTTCATATGATTAATTTTCCTAAGTATTTTAACAGACTCTCCTTCAATAGGTTGCACTATTGGCTGTCTACCAACAGGTTTATCAATAATTCTATATAGTTGCTTATTTAAAACAAGCAATTCTGATGAATGATATATTCCATTTGAAAGTGTTTTATGGTAATATGTGGTCCTTATCTTAAATTTCCCCTCAGACCAATCGATTCCAATCTCTTTTATATCACCTTTACTTGGTTTAAGATGCTTGTTATTTGGTTGATAGATATAAGTAGAGACTATTGCAAGTCTCTCCCTAAGATCATTAGCATAATAATCTAAATTAGTATAGTCATAATAAGAAGGTCCTGGATATAATTGCATCATTGCTGGAGCTTTATATGAAATACCCCAAGAGCCCCTTATCTTAAGTTTATTCCATAATAATGAATTAAATGATAGACGTGGAGAGAGAAGATTATATCTATTATTCATATAGTCATATCTAAGTCCCAATCTTAATTCATGGCGCATTTTTTCAGTAATTCTAATTGCTTTACTTTCGTGGTAAGCAGAGATTGCCTGAGATGCAGGTATTTCATGGAATTTGGCAGAGCGGCTAGCAAGCGACCCTTGTACTCCAGCAACATTCCCAGACGAAACTCTTCCTTTTCCATAATTTTTATTGTAAGAAAATTGAACTCCTGAATTAAAAGAAATCCTATAGTTACCACTTTCAACAATTTGATCTGCCTCTAACCTAGCATTAAAGTTGGTCGGTAAGCCTTTTATCTCTGTTGTTTGATCATATACAAGTGGTGAATATGTGGTGAAAAAAGTTCCTGCCTCTAATCCATCGGTCATTGGAAAAGGGCCATCAACTTGTAGTGTTTTAAAATAAGAGTATTGATTCTGTATACTTCCAGACAATGTATAGCTTGTAGTCCCTAATAACTTTAAACTTCCATTAATATTAAGCATGTACCTTTGACTTCTTACTTTAGTTATCCTTTCATAGGTTTCGTCTGGGTCAAATTTTTGCCCATTATTAGATGTATACAACTGAAATGAAACAGTATTTGTCCATTCTCTTATCTTGTTTAATGTTGTTCTCCATCTCAACCCTGCATTAACATTATTATAGTACTCTTTATTATCAATAGGCGATTGGTTAGAATAAGTGTAAGATAAATCTGTAGTAAGGAAACCCAACTTTCCTTTTAACTGAACACCTATATTTATCGAAAATTGATACGTATTAGGGTTCAAGTTAGCAGATACAACTAAAGGAGACTTTCCAACTTTGCTCTTTACTAATATTGCACCCGAAGTAAGATCACCATACTTTGGAGAGGCCACACCACTTACAACCTCTACCTTTTCTATCCCAGATGTAGTTATACTTCTAAGGTCTATTCCCCTACCAACAACTTCCTTACCTCCAGAAAGTGATATCGCAGGATTTTGTGCTTGCATATTAGCATCGTTACTAATTTGGGCTCCATCTAAGATAACTGAAGTACCAAAATTATTTGCAGTGGATGAAGCTGCTGTTCTAATGTCCGCTTGAAGAACAGAGTTCATATCTGCAGGAGTGAATTGTTTACCGGGTAAAAGCTTAAGGATATCGGAAAGGTTCATTGCTTGTACCTGCTTAATTGCCTGCTCACCTATCTCATAAACACCAGTTCCAGATTTACTTTCAACAGCTGTTGCATTCACCACTACTTCGTTAAGGCTTAATGTAAGCTCCTTGAGGGTGACTTTTAGCTCTTCTATATCCTTAGTAACATTTACATGCATCTCTTTATGTGCATATCCCATACAAGATACAACTAAGGTAGATTTGCCTTTAGAAAGTTTGATCTTAAAAAATCCTTTCTCATCTGTCATAGTATGTCTACTTCCATCTTTCTGATGAACTGTAGCAAAATATATTGGCTCGCCTTTATCACTCTTCACAATACCAGACACACTAAACTCTTGCGAGTAAAGAGAGATAGAGAGTAAAGCAAAAAGAATAGTTACAATAGTCCTCTGGTTTTTCATAGTAGCTTATTAGTTCTGTTTAATTTGTTTTGGGTGGCTTGCTAGTGAATCTACATTTATGATAATTTGCGATGTAATATTATTGAATTTATCTACTTGAGCTGGCGAACAGATATCTCTAATATCATTGTAAAGTTTTATTGTTAAGTCTCTATTTAGTGATTGTGCCGATATAAAATCTTCGTAAATTTTATTCATTACAACAGAATCGCTTTCAGCTCCAGGTACATAAAGCCTCTCTTTGACATCTCTTAATCTCACCCCTACCTCTCTAAGATTAATATTATAATTTGTAAAAATAGAGTCGAACTGTAGTTTTTGAGATTCATTTAACTTAAGATAATTGGCAAAAAAATTATTAATCCCATCTGCGCTTCTACTCGCAATAGTCTCATTCTTTTTTGCCTTATACATATTAACCCCTATAGTACTTATAATAGTAATATTAAGGATTGCAAGAATAAAAACCCAAAGCTTAAGCCGTCTCACTAATTTTAAAAAATTATTATCCATAATAAAAAGTTAAAAGGGCAAAACTAAACTGTTAAAGCCAATATTTATTAAATCAAAATATTCCGCACTTACCTGTAAAGCATTAACGGAAGTACTAGCCACGTTGCCAATTATGCAGCCCACTAAAACCGAGGCAGCAATAGATAGCCCATATATAAAAACCAATTTTGGAGTAAGACGTTGTGTTTCAAACTTAGTTTGAACACTCATTTCGTTTACTTTATCCATAATTACATTAACTCTATTATTCGAAAAAACTGGCTCTTTCTCCCTCTCAACAGCAGAATAAAGTATTTTTTCTAAATGTGAGTTATTATTATTCGTTTTCATCTATAATTAATATTAATTTTTCTTTTAAATTTCTTTTTGCTCTCTGTATAAGTGACTCTACCGCGCTTACAGAAACATTAATTACTTCTGCAATCTTTTTTTGAGACAACTGCTCTACTCGGCTCAATATAAATGCCTCTCTTTGCCT
>JBAYBU010000220.1:0-3276 GCA_041669105.1 Bacteroidales bacterium
ATTATGTATATGTGTGGTAATTTTGGGTTTATCTCATTTCCAGATGAGCTAACTACTGGGTCTAGCATTATGCCCCACAAAAAGAATCCTGATGTATGGGAGATTATTCGTGGGCGATGCAATATGATAGAGAGTGTTTCCAATGAGATTTCATTGCTTACTCGGAATTTGCCTCATGGATACCATCGTGATTTCCAGTTGTTAAAAGAAATTCTTTTTCCTGCTATAGATTCTATTCATGCAGTAATTAAAATGACCTCTTTTATGCTAGAGCATATTAGGGTAAACAATTCTATTTTAGATGATAATAGATACGAATATCTATTTACAGTAGAGGAGGTAAATCGTAGGGTGTTAGAGGGAACTCCATTTAGAGATGCCTATAAACAAGTGGGTAAAGAGGTTGCTTCAGGTGAGTTTAAAGCTCAAAAAAATGTTGCCCATACTCATGTTGGGAGCATAGGCAACTTGTCTAATCTTGAGATAAAATTGAAAATGGAACAGGCTCTTAAGCTTTAAAACCCAAAGGAAAATTCATAATTTCCAAAAAGCAGGAATGCAACTGCTAGAGTAACAAGGATATTAAAGAATTGAGCAATAAGGAAGGTATAAGTGTAACGGCTGTTCTCTTTGCCAAACACTTTTCTAAAATCTGTCTCCAAGCCTATTGCAACAAATGCTACCGAGAAAAGAGTTTCTCTAAGAGCTTTAGCTGGAGCACCTAATGCTTTGGCTGTGGCAGGTTCTAAGAAGAAGCTGAATACTACAGAAGCTAGAATAAATCCAATAACAAATTTTGGGAATCTGTCCCAAAGTACGCTTGCCGATGGCCTTATTGATTGATTAGTCCCTTTCAAAGACCAATAAATTGAGATTGCAAAAGCTGCTACACCAAGCAAAGCATTTTGGGCTGATTTTATAATAACACTTTGTGATTCAGCAATATCACCTAAGAATTTTCCAGATGCAACAACCGCTCCGGTAGTGTCTATTGTACCTCCTAGCCAAGCACCTGCTACCTCTTGTGTGAGTCCCAGTAGATTTGAAAGATAGGGCATTATATACATCATAGGCACTGCAACAACCAAAACCAGAGATACTACAAAAGAGAGCTTCTTGGGGTCTCCTTTCATTGCTCCGCTAGCAGCTATTGCAGCAGAAACACCACATATAGAGACTGCGGTAGAGAGTAAAACTCCCATCTCTTGATCTACCCCCATTTTTTTTGCAAGCCAGAAAGTAAAGTTCCAAACAGCCAGGACAACTATAATTGCTTGGACCATACCATACGCCCCAGCTTTCATTATCTCTCCAAATATTATTGATGTACCAAGAAGAACCAATCCAGCTTTAATAAAAAATTCGCTTCTTACTGCGGGTTCAAGCCACTTAGGTAAACCAAAAACGTTTCGTATTATAAGACCAATGGCTACAGAGAAAAACACAGCTTCGAATCCAGTGCTTTTTATAAAAGACAAGCTTGCCATGTATTGCCCCATAAAGGAGACACCATAGATGAATAGAAAAGATAGAGGGAACCATTTCATTTTCACCCCTAAAATTTTGAGTCCTATTGCACTGAGTGTTGCAATTACAATAAATTTTGTGAATTCAAATGGAACTTTTGCAAACCACGCTGGGTATGCATCACCAAAATCAAATTTAACCTTTCCTAATGAGGGTACAATAATTACTAAGAGAATAAGGATCCCTCCCATTAACGTGGCAATCCAATCTTCATTTTTAAATTGTAACAGGATTTTTTTCATGAGATTTTTTTTAGGTTTCTAATTCTAAGTGCAAATATAGTTTTATTTAATAAATAGTAAAATGGTTTACTAATTTTAGAATGAAAAAATCCAAAGTAGATTTGTATCACTAATACAAATACCTTGGATTATTTTCGAGTTCTATTTCTTTAACTGACTCTTTACTAGGTTATTTTATAATAATATCTATTATTTAATTAAAAAGTGAGCTTGCTATAATGTGAGTCTACAACCTGCACTCTCTTTTACTGCTTTTTTCCACATCTTATTGTAGCCTCCATAATCGGGAGCGGGTGGAATTGTAGTTGAATGTCCATTGTTCATAAAAGTACCATCTGGATTTTGCTTTTTTATGTTACCATCTATATATTTTACCAGGAGGTATTTATCTAATTTTTTCCACTTCTCAAAAAGAGCATTAGCAGTATTAACAGAATAATTTGTAAGGAACTCACTCACAAACTGTGGGCTCTCTTGTGCCATTATTGCTGCTGTTTTGTCAATTGCCTTGGTCTCGGCAATTTTTGCATTTTCATGTTTGTCTATCTCAGCTCTAACTTCGGCTCCAATATGATCATATCTTAAATATGAAAACTGGGCAATTCTGTTTGTGAGCCAAAACATAGAAGATGGAGAGTACTCTATCATAGATCCATTACCTAAAGCATAGTGGTTAGAGATAGCAGTAGAAGAAGTATAGATTGGAGTTAATGGAGAAGTCCCAGCATCATCTACAGCAAACCAAAATATCCCACCAACCTCTTTTGGCATATTCGAACGACTCTGCCCCACAAACCAAAAGCCTGTTTGCTGAGTAGCAATAGCTCTTTCGTTTAGGTATGTTTTCCCGTCTACTTCAAAATTCATTGGTCTCCAGCGGTATGGGAGAGTGTTTCCACCAGCACCAATATCTTTGGTCATATCCATAGGTGTCCCTTCATAGTGGTCTCTCATCATATCGGCTACCTCTTTCACAGAGAGTTTTTGTTTTGCTTTAACGTAAAGAGGCATTCTTTTTTGAGTGCTATCTCCCATTGCATATTTAAGATATGGCTTCATATCTTCTGCTGCATATCTATTGAAAAAGCTCCACACTCTTGCATCACATGCTCTTATTGTAGAGTTATCTGCGGGGCCATAAGTGTCTGCAAAGCTAAAGTCGCTATCATTCCCGTTATATACTCCAATTTCTCTAGCATGGCTTATAACATCTTTTGCATAAAGACAATTTTGAGGGTCATTTAATGGAAATTGAGTAATTCTAGCTTGGTTTGCGTGTGCAGAGATTGTCTCTTCTGGCAGTTTTACAGCTACCCATACCATCCCTTATTTATGTTTTTGCCATTTGCAATTTTAGGAGCTTTGCCTATCATCTCTAAAAACCAAACTTCGCTAGGGTCTGCTATTGAAATAGACTCTCCAGAAGAAGCATATCCATATTCATTTGCAAGTGTAGTAATTACCTCAATTGCCTCCCTTGCTGTTTTTGCTCTTTGTAAAGCTAAAT
>JBAYBU010000221.1:0-3259 GCA_041669105.1 Bacteroidales bacterium
GCACAATAATTGGAACCCCTGGAGCAGCAATCTCCCTCTCTTTTATAAACAAAGAAGTTACTACTCCACTAAAAGGAGCTCTTAAAAAAGTATAATCTAACTGATTTTTGGCAGCTTCTACCATAAACAAAGTACTTGTTTTCATGCTCTGAGCAGATTCAAACTGTAATTTTGCTTTTTCGCAATCACTTAAAGAGAGATTACCGTTTACATATAGCTTTTCTGCTCTAGCGAACGCCGCTTTTGCAGCAATAAAACTGGCCTCGGCACCCTTTAAAGCAGAAACCGATTTATTGTAGTTAACAGCATAATCAGATCTATCTAAAGTAGCTATTACCGCACCCTTTTTTAAGGTGTCACCCAACTCTACTTTGATGCTTTCTATTGTACCTGCTACCCTAAAACTGAGCCTTGGCTCCTGTGAAGATTGAATAACACCAGGAAAAGAGAAAGTTTTAGAGTCACTAGTTAGGCCTACTTTTTCATAAAATACAGGAGAAATAAACTCATTTACCTCTTTCTTACTACTACAACTCACAATTACCAGTAAGAGGGCACACATATATATGTATTTGATTTTCATTTTATTTATTTAAATATGTTAACATTAAATCTCTATATCTCTTTTTTTCATTTTGATCGTCTAAAAAAGTATATCTTCCTTGTAAACGTTCTGTTTTTATAAAGTCTAAAGCATATTGGTATTGAGCACTCAAAGAGACAATTTTAGTTTTAATCATTACGGTTTGGGCATCTATTAATTGCGATATGTTTGCAACCCCCGTTAAATAAGCATCTTGAACCATACCGTAATTTGCTTCGGCTGCATTAAAAGCCCTCTTAGCTAGCTTTACCTCTCTATATGATGCACTCAAAAATTGAACATTAGAAAGAACAGCAGCGCTTAGTTTATTCACTAGGTCTCTCTCTTCCAAAACTAATTTATCTTGTTCTACCCTAGCCTTTTTGACCTCTTCTCTTTTTCTACCCCCATTAAAAATTGGAATGCTTAGTCTTATGCCTAGGTTCCAGGTAATATCGTCTGGTGGTGGAGGGATAGGTAATTGTGGATTGCGAATAATTCCCTCTCTAATGAATGCTTGGTCTGCCCCCGCTATAAGTGCAACCTCTGGAACATATTGTTGAGTCTGATACATACTTAACTGCCTATCTGCAATATAACCTGCATTCTGAATCACCTTTAGCTCAGGAGAATTTAAATACATCTGGTCTATTATTAGCTGCGCATATTTATCGATAGTGCTTGTGGTGCTCATAAATAACTCCATTACCTCTTGATTTTCCATGGCTATTTGGGCAATAGTAAAAGTAGAAGAGGTAGATATTTGGTTACTTAGAGGCATGCCTAGCACTTCATTTAATTTATACATAGCAGATTTATATTGGGCCTGTGCATCATTGAATGCCATTTTGTTCATACTAAATTCACTCTCCCACCTATTTACATCAGAAAAATTAACATCTCCACTTTTTTCTCTAAACTTTGCTAGCTCAAGGTTTTTAATAGTAGCATTTACATTCTCATTCATAACTTTAAGATTATTTGCAGAGAACATTAACGCCATATATGCGCTTGAAACATTGAGAATTATATCTAATGAAACTTTTGAATTCCGATGCTCTTCCATTTGAGAAACAAGCTTCTTTATTGCAATATTAGCATAGGCAGCTTCGGAATATATAACCTGCTTTAAAGAGAGTGACCCTGTAAAAGTAAACTCCCCTTTTTGGCCCATAGAGGCCTTTGTCAAATTTTTGCTCAACTGCATTGCATTTCCAGATATTTCTAATTGAGGCATAATCGCAGATTGGGCTATACGCACCTCTTTATTAGCCAATAAAACATCTTGGGCAGAAATTTTTCCACTTAAATTATTCTCTAAAGCTATTGCTATTGCTCCCTTTAGGGTTAACTCATCTTTTGAGACATTCACAACATTAATCATTACTGAATTTTCTAACCAAGACCAATCGGGGTATTTCTCAGTTTTTCTTAGGCTCTCCATATTTATATAGGGAACTCTCTGTGCTTCTTGTAAATAAACTAAGCTATCTAAATTTAGATGGGCACGATCTGCTAATTGTGCAAGAGCATCTTCTGCTTGATTTACAAGAGCACCTTCTGCTATTTTTGAAACAGTTACAGCTGTTTGTCTGGCTATTTGCCTTAACTGCTCTTGAGTATTAAACGCAACAGTTGCGCCTAGTTCCAAATATTGCAAACCATTTATAGCCAATACAGGGATTTTCATAAAAGAGAAGGTGTCCATTATATCAACCGCCCTACTTAATGGAGAACTAAAGAGAGGAAAAAAAGCTATAGCATCTATGCTGTCACCCACAGAAAAATTATTTTTATCAACTTCAATAATATCTATAGAGTATTCATGTCCATGGGGTGATAGCTGTTTTTTAAGCCACAAAGAAGAGCTCTTTATTTCTGAAGGGATTATTACCCCAAGATGTTTAAAACTAAATATTTTATGAAAAAATTTAACGTCGCCTTTTAGATTAAAGAGCAATTGAGTGGTTGCAATAATTGGTTTATTCGAATTTCTATAATTACCTGCTAAATTAGAAGAGATCATTCCTACAGGAATAATAATATCTATATTGGGATTATTCTGCAGCGAATCTAAGTTTGCTGCTACTCTTGCACTATCCCAATTTGAATAAAGCTCTGTAAAGAAGACTTCTCCTTTGGCTTGCAAAAGAGTAGTAATCTCAGATTTTATAAGATGGCTTACTTCACATGGATATGCATTTGAAGCATCATTAACTATCCCAACATTTAAAGGTTGTCCAAAAAATGAAAGAGGTAGTAGTAGAAGAACTATCAAATTTATTACAACTGTTTTCATACTCTTTATTTCTTAATACAATTCAAAGTTAGTTAATGTTCGCTAACTTAAAAATTGTTTTTATAGTAAATATGTCGAAAAAGGTTTTTATTTTTTTGAAATTAACTGTATAACTGAGCTAGTCAACAGCTTACCATTAGAAATAAGGTCGAAATTAAATTCAGAGAATTGCCATTTTTTTACAAACAGACGTAAAGAACCCATTAACATAATTACAATATGTGAAGCATCTACCTCTTTTATAATCTCTCCTCTCTTTTGCCCTTCCAACACAAGGTCTAATAAAATCTTATTATTAAAATCAATAATCTCAGAAATTTTCCCTGTTAAAGATTTGTCATTGCGAAACAGCTCTTCTGAGAACACCACAGAAGAGA
>JBAYBU010000222.1:0-3257 GCA_041669105.1 Bacteroidales bacterium
AGACAAATCAATTACCGTCTCTTCGTTTCCATCGTCTATTCCAGTAAAACGAGCCTGTTCCGATTTACGATCTACTACCCTAACTTTATCTACAATTTTTGCAGGAATATTTTTAGTAGCCAAAGTAGGGTCATTCAAGAAAAAAGTTTTCCCATCAATCATTATTTTATCTATACTTTTCCCATTTGCAGTTATCTTACCATCGGAATCTATCTCTATACCAGGGAGCTTTTTAAGCAGTTCCTCTAGCATATCGTTATCGGTAGTTTTAAAAGAAGAGGCATTGTACTCAATAGTATCTTTTTTAACAATTATTGGATTTCCCAATGCCGAGACAACAACCGACTCAAGCGTATTTATCCGCTCCATCATATTGATATAGCCAAGGTCAGTAACTCTTTGTTTATCTACAGTAATTTCCTTTTCTACAGTTTCGAAGCCCATATATTCTATCCTAAGAGTATAATCGCCAGGAGAGACTCCTAAAATTTCGAAACTACCTTTAGAATTAGAAAGGGCATATTTAGAGGGTTTCTCATCTCCTTTTAAAATAAGAGATGCAGTTGCAAATTCTACAACCTCATTTCTTATACTATCTATTAATACTCCCTTTACTCTAAAATTTTTAGGCTGCTCGGCAAAAAGAAAAGCACCTGTGAAAAACACAAACGCCAATGTTAGAAAAGTTGATCTAATATAATTCATCATTAATAATAATTTCTCGGTTATATATATTCTACTTATTAAATGTGTTCCAAATAACAAACCTTTGACTGCCCAAACAGCCAAAGGTTAAAATGGTTTGTTTAAATTTTCACAAATTATTTTATTCTTCCTGGATTACTCTTTACAAATGAGTCCCAGTTTCCTTTGTTACCTCCAGAATTATTGCTCTTATTCCTCCCTTTTAAAGAGCCCGGGATAGAGCTTGTTAAAAAATGACATAATGCAGCAGCGAGCCCATCTGTAGCATCGTAAGATTGTGGCAACTTGTTAATAATCAATATCTTTGAAATTATCAAAGCCACTTGCTCTTTAGAAGCTGCACCATTACCAGTTATTGATTGCTTGATTTTTCTAGGTGCATACTCAAATATCGGCATCCCAGCATTAAGAGCTGCTGCAATAGCCGCCCCTTGCGCTCTCCCCAGTTTTAACATAGATTGAATATTTTTTCCATAAAAAGGAGCTTCTACAGAAAGCTCGGTAGGATTATATTTATTTATAAGTATTTCTACCTCTTTAAATATCGTACCCAACCTAGTAAAATGATCTGGTTCTCCTCTAAGAGAATTAATACCCATTGCTACATAAGAAGCTTTACCTCGTATAACAGAGATAACACCCCAACCAAAAACTTGCGTCCCTGGATCAATACCTAATATAATTCTATCGGAGACCATCTATTAGTAATTAGAGACTCAATCAATGTAGCTAAATCCAGTATATGGTACAAGAACATCGGGAATTTTAATTTTTCCATCTTCTTGGTAATTTTCTAACAATGCTGCTAGAATCCTAGGTAATGCAAGAGAACTTCCATTCAAAGTATGAGCCAATTGTGTTTTTCCCTCATTGTCTCTATATCTTAATTTAAGTCTATTTGCTTGAAAAGTTTCGAAGTTAGAAACTGAACTCACCTCTAACCATCTCTTTTGAGCTGCCGAAAAAACTTCAAAATCATAAGTGAGAGCCGATGTAAAACCCATATCTCCACCACATAATCGAAGGATACGGTATGGTAAACCCAGCTCATTAACCAAAGCTTCTACATGAGACACCATCTCTTCTAAAGCAGTATAAGAGAAATCTGGGTGAGATACCTGTACAATCTCTACTTTATCAAATTGATGTAATCTGTTGAGCCCTCTCACATCTTTGCCATAAGAGCCAGCCTCTCTTCTAAAACATGGAGTATAGGCGGTTACCTTTACAGGTAGCTCCTTTTGGGAAAGAATAACATCTCTGTATATATTTGTAACAGGGACTTCTGCAGTTGGTATAAGATAAAAATTATCTAACCCAATGTGGTACATCTGCTCACCTTTGTCGGGCAGCTGCCCTGTTCCATACCCAGAAGCCTCGTTTACCATAAGTGGAGGCATCACCTCATTATAGCCAGCAGAACTATTTTTATCTAAAAAATAAGCAATAAGAGCTCTTTGCAAGCGCGCCCCCTTCCCTTTATATACAGGGAACCCTGCTCCTGTAAGCTTAACTCCCAAATCAAAATCTATAATCTCATATCTTTGTGCTAACTCCCAATGAGGAGTAGAGTACTTTAATTTTGGAATAACTCCTCCCTCTTTTACTATTTCATTCTCTTGAGCCGTTTTGCCCATTGGGACAGAAGAGTGCGGGAGATTTGGTAACAAAACTAATAGATCGTCTAACTCTTTTGAATAGAGAGTCATTTTAGACTCAAGCTCTTTTGAAGAGTTCTTTAATTGAGTAACAGAGCTTTTAGCTTCTTCTGCCTCATTTTTTTTACCCTCTCTCATGAGTGAGCCAATCTCCCTTGAGATAATATTTTGCTCTGCCAAAAGAGAGTCTACTTCGGTTTGTAAACCCCTCCTTTTAATATCTAAATCTAGAATACTTTCTAAAATCTTTGTAGCATCAAAATTTCTAATAGTTAATCGTTCTTTTACAAATTCGGGGGATTCCCTAAGCAGTTTAATATTTAACATCGTATAAAATGTATGAGAATTAAGTTTCAAAGTTAAAAAAAATAACTGTCCATATAGATAAAAGAAAAAAAAGATAGAAAGGGATAAAGCTTCGCTTAAATCATACAAATCTCATTCCCTGTATACTAATTTAATTTTTCTCTTATTAGATTTGTGTAGTTCAAAATGGAAGAGGAGGGAGATGAAAACAATAAAATCAATAGCAATAGTTTTTTTATGCATAATTCAAAGTTGCGCAAAAGAGAGCCACAATATACCATGTAACATCACTTTCAAAGGAAGCTTACTAGCATCAGTAAAAAGCAACATACCTCTAGGGTCCAGAATAAAAACATCATTATTTATTTTTAATAGATTAGAAAACCCCTCAGTTAATTTAACATGTGGGGTGTACCTCACTTCGGAGCTTTTTAGTGTAATGAGCCCTACAGAGCCTGTAATTCTCCAGGGCGGCTTATATAACTTCTTCTCAATGTCGTTTAACGATACTTCGTACCCCTATATAAATTTTGATGCAAACTACTTAGCAATTTCAGAGAATGGCAAAGACTATTTATGGGCAAGTGA
>JBAYBU010000223.1:0-3231 GCA_041669105.1 Bacteroidales bacterium
AGCTTAGCATTTATTCTCTTTATTAACTCAATAAAGGAGTTGGGAGTTGCAAGAGCAAATATATTCACTGCGATAGTGCCTGTAATATCTGCCTTTGCTGCTTTTTATATAGGGCAAGACACCATGAATATTCGTAAAATTATTGGTGTTCTAATTGTTGTAACTGGTGTTATTATTGCTCAACGTAAAAAGAAAATTAGACCCGAAAGTTCAATAGACAGTCGTTAGCAAAACTATATAACAGTCTAACTAAAAAGTACAATAGTCTCATTAAAATTTGTAAAACGTACAATAGTTTAGTTGTAACCTACAACAGGTTAGCTAAGTTCTTTAAGAGTCAATTGAATTCTCCCTCTTGTAAGATCTACGTCTAAAACCTTTACATTCAAATGTTGGTGTAGTTTTACAACCTCAGAAGGGTTTGCAATAAATCTATCGGCTAGTTGTGATATATGAATTAAGCCATCTTGCTTTATTCCAACATCTACAAAAACACCAAAATTGGTAATATTTGTAACTAAACCGGGTAAAATCATACCTGGTTTTAAATCATCTATTGAGTGAACATCACTAGAGAACTCCATTACCTTTGCTGTTTTTCTTGGGTCTAGCCCAGGTTTAGAAAGCTCTTCCATTATATCTTTAAGCGTAGGTTCTCCTACCTCTTTAGAAATATAGTTTTTAATCTCAATTTTAGAACGACTCTGAGCATCGGTTACTAAATCTTTTACGCTTTTTTTAATATCGGTAGCCATCTTCTCTACCAACGCATATCTCTCGGGATGAACAGCTGTATTGTCCAAAGGGTTATAGGCATTGGGAATTCTAAGGAATCCTGCGCTTTGTTCAAAAGCTTTGGCTCCTAATCTTTTAACTTTAAGCAACTCTAGTTTAGATTTAAAAGGGCCATTTTCTGTCCTAAAGTCTACTATATTTTGTGCAACTACAGGCCCAACACCAGAAACATAACTTAAGAGATGTTTGCTTGCAGTGTTAAGGTTTACTCCCACTTTGTTTACACAACTTACTACTGTATTATCTAACATCTCTTTGAGCATAGTTTGATCTATATCGTGCTGATACTGCCCAATACCAAGCGATTTTGGATCTATCTTTACAAGCTCAGCAAGAGGGTCCATTACTCGCCTTCCTATAGAGACAGCACCTCTAACAGTTACATCATAATCGGGAAATTCCTCTCTAGCAACTGCAGATGCCGAATAGACAGAGGCACCATCTTCACTTACAGAAAAAACCTGAATGCCTTTGGGCATAGGTATTTTTTTAATAAAGTTTTCTGTCTCTCTACTTGCGGTGCCATCTCCTATTGCAATAACTTCAATTTTATATGCTTCTACAAGTGTGCTTATTTTTTTAATCGCTTGAATCTTTTCATTTACAGGTGGATGAGGGTAAATAGTATCATTGTGAATCAACTCTCCTTGGGCATTTAAACAAACTACCTTGCAACCCGATCTAAAACCAGGATCTAAAGCAAGTACTCTTTTTTGTCCAACTGGGGCAGCAAGAAGTAGAGCAGTTAAATTCTCTCCAAATACCTTAACCGCCTCTCTATCGGCCTTCTCTTTTGCAATTTTAAAGGTTTCATTTTCAATTGAAGGGTGTAGTAACCTCTTGTAAGAGTCTTCTATTGCTATCTCTATCTGCTCTCTGCAACTATTAGATACATTTTTTTCATCTCTAAATATCTCTCGTTTAATGATGTTTTGTGAATACTCTTTTTCTACCTCTAGTTTTGCAGATAGATGCCCCTCTTTGGTTCCTCTCATAAGAGCAAGAAATCTATGAGAAGGTATATTAGAAATATTACCCGAGAAATCAAAGTAGTTTCTATATTTACTAGACTCCTCGTCTTGAGCATCCATCCCCCTTTGGCGCTTAGCTACTACCTTGCCATATTTGCTATACTGCACCCGTAAAGACTCTCTAATTATAGAGCTTTCATTCACAACCTCGGCAATAATGTCTCTTGCACCTTGGAGCGCAGCCTCTTGGTCTTCTACCCCTTCTCCTATATATTTTTGAGCTAAAGTAAAACAATCTTTTACATCCATCTCTAGAATAGCTAAAGCAAGTGGCTCTAGCCCCTTCTCCTTTGCAATGCTAGCTCTTGTACGCCTCTTAGGTTTATGTGGAAGATAAATATCTTCTAGCTTAATGGAGTCTGTGCAAAGCTCTATCTCCTCTTTAAGTTGATCTGTTAACTTACCCTGCTCCTCTATACTGTTAATTATAGTCTCTTTTCTTTTATCTAAATCTGTAAAGTAATTATAAAAGTGCTTAATCTCTGCAACCTGAACTTCATCTAACCCTCCGGTTTTCTCTTTTCTATAACGAGATATAAAAGGAATAGTAGAGCCCTCTTCTAAAAGCTCTACACAATTCTCTACTTGCCAAGCAGCTACAGACAATTGAGCTGTTATTAAATTTAAATATATACTATTCATGTGATACCTGTTGTAATTGATCTCTATATGCCGAGAATATTTTTGATTTAGATAAGAAGCCTTTATAAACACCATCTCTTGTTGTTACAGGAAGGTTCCAAGCGTCAGTCTTTTCAAATTTTCTCATTACACAGTCCATTTTATCGTCACTATAAACTGTGTCGGGGACGTCTATCATAAGCCTTTGTACAGAAGTGTTATACATCTCTTTATTAAACATAATTTCTCGTATATCGTTCAAAAGGATAACTCCCTGAAGAACTCCGTTACTATCTACTACTGGGATAAGATTTCGTTTTGTAGAAGAGATAACCTTTACAACGTCGGCAAGAGTATCTTCTGGAGAGACAGATTTAAAGTCTACTTCAACTAATTCCGAAGTTTTTAGCAGAGTGAGCACAGCTTGGTCGCTATCATGAGTGAGAAGCTCTCCATCTTTTGCAATCCTTTTGGTATATATAGAATAAGGTTCAAACCTTCTTATAGTTACAAACGAAACTACAGAAGTTATAATTAGAGGCATCAAAAGTACATAGCCGCCAGTAATCTCGGCAATTAAAAAAATAGCAGTTAAAGGAGCCTGCATCACTCCTGCCATTAATCCTGCCATACCTACCAAAGCGAAATTAGACTCAGGCAGCATCTCTATGCCTGTAAGATTTATAAAACGGCTCATTACAAAACCTGCTATACCTCCAATAAACAGAGTGGGGCCAAATGTACCTCCTACTCCACCACCAGCATTAGTAAAAGACATTGCTAA
>JBAYBU010000224.1:0-3220 GCA_041669105.1 Bacteroidales bacterium
CACTCACTATGCCAATGGAGATCCAATTCCTCATGTCACCGATAATAACGAATGGATCAGTTTGAGTACTGGTGCATATTGTTATTACGATAACGATAAGAAGAATGCCGAGACTTACGGTGCCCTCTATAACTGGTGGGCAGCAGTTGATCCTAGGGGTTTAATCGTTGGTTGGCATACGCCAAGTCATGATGAATGGAGGGAGATGAGTCTTGCTTATCCCTCCAATGCTAGTGAAGACCTAAGAGGCCAAAAATTAAAGGAAGCGGGAACTAAGCACTGGCAAGCGCCAAATCAAGGAGCTAATAACCAGAGTGGTTTTACCGCTTTACCGGGGGGATCTAGAGCCCATGAGGATGGTAAATTCTACTATCTAAAAACTCGAACATATTTTCAATGTACCACTGAAATTGGAAATTCTTTTTGGACAAGAATACTGTTTTTTGACCAAAATAAATTTGACGATGGAATGGGGATAAAAAAAAGTAGTGGAGCTTCAATTAGATTAATTAAGAATAACTAATCTGATTAGTAATCTTTAAAGAGAGATGTAAATATCTCTCTTTTTTCTTGGTATGTCGGGCATGGTATTAAGCTAACAGCATATATTCATCGCCGTGGTTTTTGGCTAACTTTCGCGAAGCGGTATCATTGTCGAAGACACCTTATGGTGCCTCCGGCGAATATTCACTGCTTCGCAGAAAGAAAGTTCCTCCGATGTGTGGTGGGAAATTTTAGTTAACACATAAACCCCGCAAAGCGGTAACAAATTGCCGCTAGGCTCCATTTATTAACGGTGGCAGTTAATACTATTGTGCATGAAAATAGATGGTATCTGCGATGCGCTTTGATTTACTTCGTAAAAGTGACAATAGTGCTATGGAAGTTGAAGGTTTTGACCATAACACAAAGAAAGTATTAGCAGAAAGTGCAGAGTTTATTTTAAAAGCGGGAATTCTTTGTAAAACCTTAGCAAAGAAATTGTTTCTGTTTTAAGTTTTGCACTAACGAATTTTTTTGTTTCGGGGTCCATAAGTTCTCCCAGGCCATTTAATATTCCTCGGCCGCCTATTGTTTCTAAGTGATCTATACACTTTTGAATATAGAGGGCAAGAGGCATCTTCATACGGGTTTCTACTATGGCTTTATTTATGGGCGTCTGCTTAGACATGAAAAACCACGTATCAAAAATATCTCTATTTGTTATTTCGCTTCTGTCTAATATTGCACATAGTTTATGAGCAAACATATCGGGAGCTACCATCACTCTTACATTAATTCCTAACAAATTTTTCATTTCATACTGGTTATCCCAAACGCGGTTAGAAATCTCTACCTTTAATTTACGTTCACCCACACCATAGTCAAGAACAATTATAAGACCATAAAACTTCATTGCTTGGTCAAATATTTTTCCATATTTCAGCACTATTTTTTGGACCTTATCATAGACAACTGATTCTTTAGAAAGGTCTATCAAATTAAAATCTAAATCTACAGAAAATCTAGGTAAATCATAAAAGAACATCAAAGCTGTTCCACCTTTAAAGCCCAAGCAATTAGCAAGTTCTATATCTGAGTAAATCTCTTTAAGAATTTGCACTAAAAAGAATTTGTGTCTGTTTACATCAATCATTTTGCAATATTTTTTTTGCCCTCTCTAATAGTAGTTTTGAGTTGTAAATAGGTAGTAATTTGTATATAATTTTTTTGTTTAGTGTGCCGAGGTTATCTAAGTACTGTTTTTTATTTAGATAGAGTAAATCTAAAAATGCCCTTTCGGGAGTGGCAATATTTATGTTTCCCCGCCTATCTATACCTTGAGTAGCAATTAATGTCTCTCCTTTTATTTTCCTGTAACAGTATATATTATTCTCTATTTCAATGGTTCTGCTAAGGTAGCTTACAATTGTCAATCTTTGGTCGTATTGAAAAACCACTCCTGCCTTTTGCAAAACATATTCCAGTGAAATGTAAGATGGAATGTATAAAGAACAAGCCAACTCTTGTGGGTTATACCCCTCCTTAACATAAATTCCCTTTCTAGGGCTAAACAACTTCCCTTTACGCACATAGTAATTAAGCCGCCAACTCAAAGAATTAAAATTACTTTCACAAACGAGCATAGCAATGTCGTTTAGAGTGAATACACTTCTAATGTCGCTATAAATAGCCATGATTAAATCTTGGTTCCGTGAACTATTCATTTGTTATTTGCCAATGTTTAGTTTACAAATATATAAATAAACTTTGATTTACCAAGCCGAGCAATCTTTTTTCAAACAATCCCTTTTTTTTAGGAAGTGGTGTATAAAGTACAATAGTTTTTATATATTTGCTAATGACTTACTTTAGAACGTTTACCTTAACCTAAAACATAGAGTATGAAACGAATCTTGCTATTTGGTTTAATCATATTAACTTCGGTTTGCTGCACAAAAGATCCACTTCCAAGCAAGGACAATGTCCATTTGGAAGTAGTGGTCGAGGGGGTCACTAAAACCTCGGCTAGAGTCTCTACTAAAATAGAGGCGAAATCTTTTGAGATAATCTCTCAGGGGATTTGCTACACAGCAAATAATGTTCCAACCCTTAATGACCAGGTGGTCAGAGGAACAGGAACATTGAGTCTATTAGACCTCAACCCTGGCAGTATGTACTTGGTTAGAGCTTTTGTCGTAATAGGCGAAGAAACCTTTTATAGTAATCACATAGCCTTTACCACGGAACATTTAATTGTTTCCTTGGAAATAAGTGAGGTTACCAAAAGAGGGGCTACAGCCCAATTTCAAGCTGATGCCAGTCTACCTGGAATCGTTGAGAGTGGAGTTTGCTACAGCACAAGTAGCAATCCTAGCACTGAAGATGAAACAACGACGGGAAGTAGCACTTTGAAGATTGATTTATTAAGCTATGAAACTAAGTATTTCGTAAAGGCTTATATAAAGACAGCTTCAAAGACCTATTACAGCACTGAAAAAGAGTTCACCACCATTAAACTTCCAACTGTGAAGGATTATGACGGTAATGAGTACCGCGTAATTGAATTATCCTCCAAGATTGGTCCCAGAAAATGGTTACTGGACAACTTCAAAGGCACTCACTATGCCAATGGAGATCCAATTCCTCATGTCACCGATAATAACGAATGGATCAGTTTGAGTACTGGTGCATATTGTTATTACGATAACGATAAGAAGAATGCCGAGACTTACGGTGC
>JBAYBU010000225.1:0-3213 GCA_041669105.1 Bacteroidales bacterium
AAACCCAACAAAGATTTAGGGCGGTGATATTCAATTACCGGAGCAACAAAAAGCCCCACTCCTAGACCATTATGAAAAGCAGCTGGAGTAATAAAACTTTTTGTTAAATGTTGAGTGGTACCACGGTAAAAATTAATATTTGCACCACCAGCAACGCCAAACCGCCATGAGGGGTTTGTATAGGTAGTCTCCTGAGCCTGAAGAGGAAAGTGAATGCCGCTAAAGATTAATGCGCCAATAATAAGACTTTTAAGAGCCCTATTATAAAAGAGCCGCGCAAAGCTACTTTTTTTTATAAACATTGTTTGAGAAATTATATTTTTCATGACTATAACTTTTAATATACATTTAATGTTGTGTAAAATCCCCCGAAGGGGATAATCACTATTCAATTATGGTTTAACAACTGTACTAGTATTGAGAGTAACAGCTGTTTGTGCATATAAGCCACCTGTAACTTTTGCACCCGTATTTAGAGAGATAAGTGTTTTACTTAGAATGTTTCCATATAAAACTGTGTCTGTACCAAGAACAGCTTGGCCAGCAACTACCCATGTTATATTTTTGGCTTGTGCACCACCTATTAAATTAACTTTTGCAGTTGAAAATAACGTAAGGTCTTGTGCAATTTGGAAAACCCAGGTATCGTTTGCCCCGCCAGATAATGTGAGAGTAGTACCCGAAGCTATTAAGACGCCTGTACTCCATTTATAGAGGCCAGGAGCCAAAGTAAGACCACCAACGTTACCAGCACCTTGGTCAATAACCGGTGCAGGAGTAACTAAGTTGTTGGCAGAGGTGTATGCAGCTTGCATATCTACAATAGCTACAGTCAACTTACTTGGTGTTGGTGCTGAGTAATCAGATGCATACACTTTACCTGTTACATGAGTTGCAATTGTAGTGTGTGAAGATTGCCCCCCAACATCCATAATCAAGCCAAAGCCAGTAATTGCCGCAGCAGCAGCAGGACTTACACCTATATTACCTTGTACTGAAGTAACTCCAACTGACGAAATTCCAGACATTGTTAAAATTGAAAAATCACCTGCAGATTTAAGGTCAGGGTTTGCAGGGCCAACAGGAGGAATTACAACTGCAGTGAAGTTAGCCACCAAATTACGATTAGCAGTAATGATAAAAGTATAATTAGCATTATTAGAGACAATGTTTACACCTTCTTTCCAGTTCGTAAATGTATAGCCTGCTACAGGAACTGCCTTAACTGTTACAGAAGCACCAGAGTTAAACGAACCTCCTCCAGAGGTTGTCCCACCTAAAAGTGGATTAGATGATACCGATACTGTATATGTTGGAGCAATTGCAGTGAAGTTGGCTACTAAAGTTCTATTTTTAGTAATATTAAAAGTAAAGTTGGCATTAGAAGAGACAACTATTGCATCTTCTGTCCAGTTTTTAAATGTGTAACCTGCTGCTGCTACTGCTTTTGCAGTTATAGATGTGCCTACATCAAACAGACCTCCTCCAGTAGTTGTTCCACCAGTTTCTGGATTAGAAGACAATAGTAATTGTGGTTGAGTAGTAAAACTCCATACATAATCTTCTTGGAGAGCATTTCTCATTGGGTCTCTTACTCCTTTTTTCATTGTTGCTGTATAAAGAGTAAAAGGAGCAAGTACACTAGCAGGAGTAAAAGCAAAAGTAGCTATATATCCACTAACAGTTGTACATGGTACTGAGGTAACAGCTCCCAAAATAGGAGTTGAACCCTGCATTAAAATAAAGGACTTTGTGTCTATTGTAGTAGGATCCATACTCTTATTGAATGTGGCATTAATTGCCTCACTGGCAACTACACTTACCGCTTTGTCGGCAGGATCAGTAGAAATCACCAAAGGACAAATACCTTTGATCTCACCCTCATAATCATCTTTTTTACAGCCAAACATGGATACAAACAGTAGTAATGAAATGAGCATGGTTTTAATTAAAAACCTTGTATCTCTTCTCTGTTTATGAATGAGAGGATTGTTTTCTTTTGTTAAAAATTTTTTGCGTAACATTCTTAGTGAATTTTAATTAAATATAAACTTGCATAAACCTACCACATTAAAAAGGTGAGAGTATTACACAATCTTCACAGATATTTACATTATTCACTTATTGTTTTATTTCAAATAACTCCTTTAATATTGAGTCTCTCTCCACTAAATTTCTTTTCAAATTCTCTTCAATTGCTGCTTCTTTTGCCTCTTCTTTTGCTTTACGTCTAAAATAACCTCTAAATAAAAAGTTATGCTTTAGTGCTTCCATATTTTCACTCAACCCTAGTGAAGATTTTTTAAGGTTTACAATAGTTTCGTTTAGATTTGACGCAGTGGTAGTATCTTGAATTAGCATACCCAGCGTACCCTCGCCACTATTAATCTTGACCATGATTTCTCCAAGCTGGTTTGAAGCGACTTCTGTTTTGGCCGCAGTTTTTTGTAAACTCTCCATAAAAGAAAAGACATTCTCTTTAGTGAGTTCAATGGTATCATCCAACCCTTCTGAGCTATTTTTAAAGTTTTCAATAGTTTGATTGACATTTTCTGCAATGGTAGAGTCTTGTATTAACCTACCGAGTGTTCCTTTTCCAGCATTAACATCACTCATAATTTCGGCTAGTTGTAACGTAATAACCTCTACATTTACCGATGATTTTTGCAAACTCGCAATTATAGCATCAGTTTCTACAGGTTCTTGAGAAGAGAGCTTCTGCCCATCTTTTACAATAGGAGCATCGGGGCTACCGTATGAAATAACTAACAGGCGATCGCCTATGAGCCCTTCTGAACCAACCGCAACCTGGCAGTCCGATTTAATAAATTGTTGGATATTCTTTTTTATTAACATATCAACCCAAACAGTTGAGTCATTAATTATTTTAATATTGTCTACAGTTCCAACATTTATTCCAGTGAAACGGACATTATTTCCTACCTGCAACCCGCTTACATTCCTAAAAGTAGCGGAAATCTTAAAGACAGGGTTGAATAAATTTTGCTGTTTGCCGATTATAAAAATGGCAAGCACAAATAGAGCTAATCCACCAATAATAAACAGCCCCAACCGCACTTTAAATTTTTCTGTATGTGTATCCATGATTTTGTCTCTTTTTATTTAAAGAACAAATTAATATTAGGGTCTACTGAGCTTTCGAACATTTCTAAACTTCCCTCCAAATAGATCTTGCCATCTTGCAACATAATA
>JBAYBU010000226.1:0-3196 GCA_041669105.1 Bacteroidales bacterium
TACAGGCTAACGCGATCAAAATTGCCACTAATCTTATGGCGCCTTTACTTTGCATGGATTATTTTGTTTAATTTATATAATTCAACGAAAATTAGAGGACAAAAGTACAATTTTTTCCCAAAATATAAAGAAATTACTACTTTTGTTACACTATATATTTAACAATGTATGAAAAAGTCTATATTTTTGCCTGTGATTTTATGTTTTGTGGGCGTACTTGCGGTGGGGCAAACGACAGACAGTTTAACAAAGTTACAAAAAGCAGAGTCATTCCGAAAAGGTTATCACTTTAATGAGGCAATAGCCCTTTACAAGGAGATCTTATCGGAGAGTAATGATTCTCTTTTTCATCTTGAAATCTACTCCTTAATAGCAGAAAGTGAAAATGGGATAAATATGCTCCAATACGCAACCCGCCCAACTGTCACAGGTAAAATCAACTTACCTGTGAAGGATTTTTTTTTGTACTACCCCGGTAATCAATACTGGGCAGTAGTCCCCGATTCGGTCATAGCACAACTCTCGGCAAACAATGGATCTCCCCTTTCTACAAAACCTCTTCTAAAAACAAATAAATATTTATCGAACAACATATTATTTACTAGAGATAGTGTGAATTTACTTTATTTTTCGGCGCCAAACAAAAACGGCAATTTCGATATTTATAAAACACACCAAGTAGATGGCACCGTATGGTCTCACCCAGAGCCCTTAGGAGACCTCATAAACTCTAATAGAGATGAGATTTTTCCTATCTTAAGCCAAGATGGTAAACAACTTTTTTTCTCTTCTAATGGTCATTTTGGGATGGGTGGTTTTGATCTTTATGTGAGTGATTGGAATGAAAAAACAAAAGAGTGGGATCTTCCTCAAAACATGGGCTTCCCTTACTCTTCAGTAGAAGACGACATACTCCTTATCAATAGTGAAGATGGCCTTCACACCTATTTTGCATCTAACCGCAACACAACCTCGGCCGATTCCATTACCCTTTATCGCTTAGATTATGAATCAAACCCTATCAGAAGAGCCCTCTCTTCCATTAAAGAGGCTTCAAAACTTGCTAAACTCAATATTAGGGAGAAAAACTCTCGTAAACAACTGGTTGTAAAAAGAGAGGTAATGACAACTCCAGAAACCGATGAGTACACAAAAATAATAATGGAGGTCAAAAAAATACAGAAAAACATAGATAGTTTATCTAAAGAGATCACTACTAGCAGAAAGCTATATAACACTCTTTTAGACCCTGCCGACAGGGCTCTGCTAGAGAAAAAGATATCGGAGGCCGAGTTTGCTTTGATAGATATGCAATCGCTTTTGCGCTCGGCAAACGAAGTTGCTCAAAAAAGAGAGATGGACTTTCTGAGCCGAGGTACTCTTATCCCACGTAGAGAAGATTTTACAGTTGACTCTAATGAAATTTCTGATTCAATTGCTGCTGCAGAACATTTTTCGGTTTCAAAATCAAATTTTAATCCATTTCCAAATATTACTTTGCTAGAGCCAATTGAACTTTTTGATTATACCTTTAAAGTAGATAAAGAGTCTGTAATGGCTTTAGATCACACAATACCAGATGGTCTTATTTATAGAATTCAGTTATTTGCTGTTGTCTCCAAAAATACTAAATTAAGCACTTTTAAAGGATTACGCCCAATTTTTGAAGGTAAGAATTCTGCTGGTCGTTGGATTTACTATGCAGGACAATTCAATAACTACCAAGCTGCTTCTAATGCTCTTACAATGGCCAGGCGGTCGGGATTTCCCTCTTCTATTTTAGTTGCTTTTAATAATAGAAAAAGCATATCTATTAAAAATGCTCGCTCTTTAGAAAAAGAACAGATTGGCGAAATGACTTTTCAGATAAAAGTTGCCGGATACCCTGCTGGCATTCCACAACCCGTACTAGAACTTATAAGAGAGAATACCGATAAAGATATTGCTAAAAAAGTAGTTGAAGGGCGAGATATTTACTATATTGGACCTTTTAACATAAAGCAAGAAGCTGAGCAAATTATGTTTTTGCTAAATAGCATTGGATCAGAAGAAATAACTATCATCGAAACAGAAATAACTCCAGAAGAAAATAGTTAATACCGATAAGGGAACAGATAACAAAAAATAAAATGACACTAATAATAACGCTTATCGCAATAGGAATACTATTGCTAGCAATAGAGCTCCTTATAACTCCTGGGTTTGGACTACCAGGAATACTAGGGCTACTTTCAATTATTGGATCGGTTGTTCTCGCTTTTATGGAATTTGGACATACAACTGGACTCATTGTTCTTGGAGTAGTAATTTTAATTTTAGCTACTTGCACATGGCTACTTTTGCGTTCCGATACTTGGAAGAACATCTCTCTTAGCGAGAGCATTAGTTCTAAAGTAGACACCAATCCAGAAGAAAAAGGCATTACAGTAGGAGCAAAAGGACTAGCTATAAGTAGGCTAGCCCCATCGGGCAAGGCTAGATTTGGCAATTTTGATATAGAAGTATGGTCTCAATCAGGAATGATAGGCAACGGCTCTCTTCTAGAAATTGTAGAGATAAATGGAAATAAAATAATTGTAAAACAGATAGAATAGTCAATTTTAAATTACGTTTAAATAAATAAAAATATGGAAAGTATTACCGTTTTTTTGGTATGGATAGGAATATCCCTTGTGGGACTCACAATATTATTGTGGTTCTTTCCTGTAACCCTATGGTTTCAGGCACAAATTTCTGGAGTAAAAATGTCTCTCCTACAACTAGTGCTTATGCGCTGGAGAAAAGTCCCTCCTGGAACCATTGTTATGGCAATGATTACAGGAACTAAAGCCGGGCTAAAACTTAATACCAATGAACTTGAAGCTCATTTCCTTGCGAAAGGGGATGTCCTAAAAGTTGTAACCGCCTTAATTTCGGCAGACAAAGCCAATATTGCTCTCGACTTTAAAATGGCAGCAGCTATAGACCTTGCAGGCCGAGATGTTTTGGAGGCAGTACAAATGTCTGTAAATCCCAAAGTAATAACAACCCCACCTGTAACCGCAGTTGCAAAAGATGGTATTCAGTTGATAGCCAAAGCACTTGTAACTGTTCGTGCGAACATTAAGCAACTCGTTGGAGGAGCAGGTGAAGAGACAGTTCTTGCCCGTGTGGGTGAAGGAATTGTATCTAGCATAGGTTCGGCCGAATCACACAA